>JBIKXN010000089.1:0-10481 GCA_044355765.1 Alphaproteobacteria bacterium | reverse complement strand
TCGGCAAGGAAGAGTTGCGAGGGATTGGGCACCTCGACGAGCCCGCCATCGGTCATTTCGAAGACGCCGATCTCGTCGGTAGGCCCGAAACGGTTCTTGACCGCGCGCAGGATGCGGAACTGATGCCCGCGCTCGCCCTCGAAATACAGCACCGTGTCCACCATGTGCTCCAGTACCCGAGGCCCCGCCAGCACGCCCTCCTTGGTGACGTGGCCGACAAGCAGGATCGCCACGCCGCGCTTCTTGCCGACACGTATCAGTTCGCTCGCCGAGGCGCGGACCTGCGCGACCGTCCCCGGCGCCGATTCCAGCGTGTCGACGAACATCGTCTGGATCGAATCGATCACGATCGCCTCGGGCGCCTCGCGGCTCTCGAGCGTGGCGATCGCCTCGCGCACCGAGGTGGTCGCGGCCAGGGACACCTTCGCCTTGGCGAGGCCAAGCCGCTGGGCGCGCAGACGCACCTGGTCCATCGCCTCTTCGCCGGAGACATAGGCGACCCGCAGCGTCCTACCGAGCGCGGCCGCGGCCTGCAGCAGCAGCGTGGACTTGCCGATGCCGGGATCGCCGCCGACCAGCACGGCCGAGCCGGCGACGAGGCCGCCCCCGAGGACCCGGTCGAATTCGGCGATTCCGGTCAGCGCGCGGGGCGGGGCGCTCGACTGGCCGTCCAGGCTCTCGAAATGGAGCGTACGACCTCCGGCGCCGGCCAGCGCGCCGCGTGGCGCCGACATGGTCTGCTCTTCGACGACGCTGTTCCAGGCGCCGCAGGTCTCGCAGCGTCCCATCCATTTCGAGTGGACGGCGCCGCAGTCCTGACAGACATGTCGTGTGTCGCGCTTCGCCATCCCAGCTCCGGCGCCTCAGGCGCGCACCTGCATCTGGATGGGGCCCTCGGCGCGGCCATGGATGAACTGGTCCACATACGCGCTGCCGCTGCGATCGATCTCGGCGATCGGACCGCTCCAGATGATGCGGCCACCGTGGAGCATCGCGACATGCGTGGCGATCTTGCGCGCCGAATGCATATCGTGGGTGATCGAGATCGTGGTCGCTCCGAGGTCGCGCACGCAGGCGACGATCAGATTGTTGATCACGTCCGACATGATCGGGTCGAGCCCGGTGGTGGGCTCGTCGAAGAAGATGATCTCGGGGCGCGTGGCGATGGCGCGCGCGAGGCCGACGCGTTTCTTCATGCCGCCGGACAATTCGGCGGGCGAAAGATCGCCGACCGCCGACGGCAGACCGACGGCGGCGAGATTGTCGAGCGCGCGCTTGCGGGCCTCGACGCGGCCCATGCCCTGGCCCTGGATGAGGCCGAAAGCGACATTCTCCCACACGCTCAGGGAATCGAACAAAGCCGCGCCCTGGAACAGCATGCCGATGCGCGAATTGACCCGTTCGCGGCTGCGCGCATCGACGCCCACGGTCTCTTCCCCGTCGATCCGGATCGATCCCGCATCCGGGGCGATCAGGCCGAGGATCGTCTTGAGCAGAACCGATTTCCCGGTGCCCGAACCGCCGATCACGACCAGCGACGCGCCGGCGGCGACGGATAGATCGACGCCGTCGAGCACCGTCTTCGGTCCGAAGGCCTTCCTGAGCCCGGCGATCCGGATCTTGGGGGTCTCGCTCATGGCCCGCGTCACCGCGTCGCGAAGAAGAGTTCGGTGAGCATGTAGTCGACGACCAGGATCATGATCGAGGCGGAGACCACGGAATTGGTGGTCGCGCGCCCGACGCCTTGCGCGCCGCCTCCGGATGCGTAGCCATGGAAACAGCCGAGCATCGCGATCAGGAAGCCGAACACCGACGCCTTCACCAGGCCTGAGACCACGTCCATCCACTCGAGATAGTCGACAGTCTGGCGCAGATAGCCCGCCGGGTTGAAATTCAGCTTGTAGACCGCCACGAGATAGCCACCCATGACGCCGATCACGTCCGCGACCAGCACCAGGATGGGCAGCATCGTCACGGCGGCGAGGATCCGCGGGACGACAAGATACTTGAAGGGATTGGTGGACAGGGTGACCAGGGCGTCGATCTGCTCCGTGACGCGCATGGTGCCGATCTCTGCCGCCATCGAAGCCCCGATCCGTCCAGCCACCATCAGTCCGGCGATCACCGGCCCCAATTCACGGGTCATGGACAGGACCACCACGGTCGCGACGGCGCCTTCGGCCTGGAAACGCGCGAAACCCGTGTAGCTCTGCAGCGCCAGGACCATGCCGGTGAACAGCGCCGTCAACCCGACCACCGGCAGCGAGAAATAGCCGATATCCACCATCTGGCGGAGGATCAGCGCGGGGTAGAAGGGCGGCCGGACGCAGTGAGATATCGCATGCGCTGCGAAAAGGGCGATCCGGCCCAGGCTGGAGAGGAAGCCGAGAAAGACCCGGCCGATGGCTGCGAGCGGGTTCATGCGGCGTGATGGACGCGCGCGAAGCGCCGCCCCAGTCCGGTGAGGATCTCGTAGCCGATCGTGCCGGCGGCGGCCGCGACCTCGTCGACCGGGTTCCGGTCGTCCATCAGCGTCACCCGGTCGCCGACGCGCAGGGACGGGGCCCCGCTGGCGTCGAGCGTGATCGTGTCCATCGACACACGGCCAAGGAACGGCAGTTCGGCGCCGGCGAACCGCGCGATGCCGCTGCCCGACAGCGCGCGCGGCCAGCCATCGGCGTAGCCGAGCGCGACCGTCGCGACCCGCATGCGCGCAGCGGCACGGAAAGTCGCCCCATAACCCACGGTCTCGGGCGGCGCGATATCGCGGATCTGGAGGACGGGGGCGGTCAATGTCACGACGGCTCGCTGCGGATTCGGGCGGCCTGGAACAGGATTGATCCCGTATAGCGCGGCTCCCGGTCGCGCAAGGTCGAAATGGAAGGCGGGGCCGAGGAAGATGCCGGAACTGTTCGCCAGCGACCCCGGCGCAGCGGGCCACGCCGTCCGCAGCTGGGCGAAGCGGGCAAGCTGCTCCGTATTCATCTCGCACGCCTCTTCGGCGCGGGCGAGATGGCTCATCGTCAACACGACGTCTATCGCGCGCAAGGTCCCCGGCTCGGCGGCGAGCGCGCGGGCATCGTCCGGGGCGAGCCCGAGCCGCGACATGCCGGTATCGAGATGGAGCGCCGCGCGCTGCCGACGGCCGGTCCGCGCCGCGTAAGCGGCGACGAGGGCCACCTGCCCGCGATCGTTGAGCACGGGGATCAGCCCATGCGCCGCGAAAATCTCCTCCTCGCCGGCCAGGCATCCGTTGAGGACCAGGATCTCGGCGCCGGGACCGAGAACCGCCCGCGCCGCGACGCCTTCCGCGATCTGGGCGACGAAGAAGCTGCGGCAGCCGGCGGCGGCGAGGGCGGGGCAGATCGCTGCGGCGCCCAGCCCATAGGCATCGGCCTTCACCACGGCGGCGCACTCGGCCCCCGGCGCGAGCCGCGCGGCGAGCCCGCGCCAGTTCGCGACGATCGCGCCAAGGTCGATCTCGAGCGTGGCCTGCGAGGGCGCAGGCCACGGCGCGCCGCCGCCCATCTCAGCCCTCCTCGGTCTCGTAGCTTTCGCTCGCCGCGAGATCGTCGAACTTGGTGTAGGTCCCGTCGAAGAACAGCCGTACCGTGCCGATCGGACCGTGGCGCTGCTTGCCGATGATCACTTCGGCCACGTTGTGGATCTCCTGACCGCGCTGCTGCCATTTTTCGTAGCGATCGTGGAACTTCTCGTCGCCCTCCTCGGGACGCCGGGCCGGCTCCGAACGCGCGTGGTAGTACTCTTCGCGGAACACGAACATGACGACGTCGGCGTCCTGCTCGATCGAACCGGATTCGCGCAGATCGGCAAGCTGCGGGCGCTTGTCCTCGCGCAGCTCGACGGCGCGGCTGAGCTGCGAGAGGGCGATGATCGGGACGTCGAGCTCCTTGGCGATCGCCTTGAGGCCGCGGGTGATCGCGGAAATCTCCTGGACGCGGCTCTCGGGACGCGCGTTCGCCGGCAGCGTCAGCAGCTGCAGATAGTCGATCACGATCATGCCAAGCCCGACGGTGCGGTGCAGCCGGCGGGCGCGTGTGCGCAGCGCCGAGACCGACAGCGCCGGCGTGTCGTCGATGTAGAGCGGCAACCGGTGCAACTGCTGCGCCGCCTCGACGAAGCGCGGAAAATCCTCGCCGCGGACCTCGCCGCGGCGGATCTTGTCCGACGGGATGCGCGTCACCTCCGAGAGCAGGCGGGTGGCCAGCTGCTCGGCCGACATTTCGAGGGAGAAAAACGCCACCTTGGCGCCTTCGACGACCTCTTTGGACCCGTCCTCGGCGACCCGCTCCTTGAAGGCGCCCGCTGCGGCGAAGGCCATCTTGGTCGCCAGCGCGGTCTTGCCCATCGACGGCCGGCCGGCCAGGATGATCAGATCGGAAGGGTGGAAGCCGCCGAGTTTCTTGTCGAGGTCCTTGAGCCCGGTGGTGACCCCCGTCACGTGGCTGTCGCGCTTGTAGGCCTTCTCGGCCATGTCGATCGCGGCCTCGAGCGCGGAGTGGAACTCCTTGAATCCGCCCTCGTATTCGCCGTTGCGCGCGAGTTCGAAGAGCTTCTGCTCGGTGGCCTCCATCTGCTCGCGGGCCGACAGGTCGTCTTCGAACGCGTAGGCGTCGTTGACCACGTCGCTGCCGAGGGCGATCAGCTGCCGGCGCAAGAACAGGTCGTGGACCACCCGGGCATAGTCGCGGGCGTTGACGACGGCGACCACCGACGACGCCAGCCGCGCCAGATACTGCGCGCCGCCGACATCCGCGAGCGACTGGTCGCGCTCGAAGCGTTCCTTCAGCGTGATCGGGTTGGCGACGTTGCCGCGGGTATAGACCTGGCCGATCGCTTCGTAGATCCGCGCATGGCGCTCGTCGGCGAAATGCTGCGGCAGCAGGAATTCGGAAACCCGGTCATACGCCTTGTTGTTGGAGAGCAGCGCGCCGAGCAATTGCTGCTCGGCCTCCAGGTTCATCGGCGGCGTGCGCCCGGGCTGCTCGTCGGCACGCGGACGCGGCAGGATCTGTATCGGCTTGGTCTCGGCCATCGGCTGAAAGGACTAAGCCCCGCGGCGGGCGCACGCAACGCGCCTGCCGCTGTGAGTAGCGTTGAAAACGGGCGCAACCGGCGCCGGCGGCAGCGCCGCCGACGCCCGGTGCGATCACGCCTCTGCGTCGTCCTGCTTGGCGGCCTTGGCCTTCTTGGCCTTCTTTGCGGTGGCCGGAGCCTCCGCGGGCTCTTCGGCGGCGGCCGCCTCGGGCGCAGCCTCGGCCGGAACCGGTTCGCCAACAGGCGCTGCGGCTTCGGCGGCGGGGGCCTTCCGCCCTTCGGCCTGCACCTTGGCCTCGTCTGCGGACTGCGCGACGTTGACGCGCACCTCGACCGAGACCTCCGGGTGCAGCGCCACCCGGATCGGGTGGATGCCGAGCGCCTTGATCGGGTTCTGCAGCAGCACCTGACGGCGATCGACGGTGAAGCCGGCCGCCGTCACCGCGTCGGCGATGTCGCGGTTGCTGACGGATCCGTAGAGCTGGCCGGTCTCGCCGGCCTGCCGGATCACGACCACGGCCAGGTCGACCATGCGCGCCGCGACCGCCTCGGCCTCGGACTTGCGTTCGAGGTTCTGCGCGACCAGCTGGGCGCGCTGGCGTTCGAACACGGCCAGGTTTTCCTTGGTCGCGCGCATCGCCTTCTTCTGCGGCAGCAGGAAGTTCCGCGCGTAGCCGGGCTTGACGCGGACGACGTCGCCCATCTGGCCGAGGGCCTCGATGCGCTCGAGAAGGATCACTTGGGTGGCGCTCATGGTCGTGTCTCCGGTGTCGGGATCTCGGATCGTGGCGGGAAGGCGGTCAGAGCCTGGGGGCGGGGCCGGCGAAACGCTCGCGCAGCCGCGTCCAGGGTTCGGCGATGCCCAGCATCATCACGGCGACGATGGCGGGCGCGAAGAGCAGGCTGCCATAGGCAAGCGCGAGCAGCGGGCCGCGCGCGCGCGAGTTGAGGACGATCGCATGCAGCACGGCGAGCCCGGCGAACAGGAAGCCGATCGCGCAGATGAGCGCGAGATTCCCGCCGATGACGCCCGAGACACCGGGCAGAAGCGCGCCGATGCCGGCGATCGCGGCCGCGGTGGTGAACCAGGGTGGCAGCGCAAGTTCGCTGAAACCCGGGGTGGGCCGCAGGTTGAGGCCGAACCGCACCAGCAGCGCCTGCGCGATCGCCGCGTTGGCTGCCAGAAGGACGAAGAAGCCCAAGCCGAGGAACCCGGGCAGGAAGCCGAGCGCGAAGCTGATGAGGTCGTCCGCCGCCGTCGCCGGCAGGTCGGAAGGCCGCAGCTCCAGCGGCAGGTTCTCGATCACCGCGCGCGCGCGCTGGACCTGCTCGGGCGAGGGCCACAGCGCGGCGGGCAGCGCGGTCGCGGCGACCGCTGTCGTCAGGCCAAGGCAGACGAGCAGGAGCCCGGCGGGAGGGTACCATGCGATGTCGTCGCCCCGGGGGCGCCACAGCAACGCCTGACGCACGAGGATCGTCGCCGGCACGCCGACCGCGAGGGCGAAGAAGAAACCGAAATCGACGCGCACCATGATCGACGCAACCGCGAAGCTGCTGGCGGTCGCGACAGCCGCTGCCTGCGCGCCGAGCGACAGTCCGACCAGGAAGATCGGCAGTTGCGCGAGGCTCGACAGGACGATGCCGCCCAGCGTCGCCGACAGCGCGGCCATCGTCAGGATGGCCGCTGCCGCGCCAGCGGCAACCGGAAAGACGAAGTCGCGTGGGTTCATGGGTGCGCAGGCCACGCCGTCGCGGACCGGCACCGGCCTTTCGGCAGATGCCGGTCGGGCCGGCTCATCCCAGCAGGTAGGGCAGCAGGCCGAGGAAGCGGGCGCGCTTGATCGCCTGGGCGAGTTCGCGCTGCTTCTTCGTCGAAACCGCGGTGATGCGGGACGGGACGATCTTCCCGCGCTCCGAAAGGAAGCGCTGCAGAAGCTTGACGTCCTTGTAGTCGATCTTCGGGGCGTTCGGCCCCGAGAACGGGCAGGACTTGCGCCGCCGGAAGAACGGACGCCGGCCTCCGCCGCCGCCACGGCCTTCGCGTTCGCGGCCTTCGCCCTCGCGGCCCTCTCCGGCCGACGCGTAACCCTGGGTCATGCTTCGCCTCCCTCGCGCGGTTCGTAGTCGCGGCTGCGGCGACCCTCGCGGCTGTCGCGCTCATCGCGGCGCTGCAGCATCATGGACGGCCCTTCCTCGAGCGCGTCGACGCGCACGGTCATGTGCCGCAGCACGTCTTCGTTGATGCGCATGTTGCGCTCCATCTCGGTCACGGCGGCCGCCGGCGCCGAGATGTTCATCAGGACATAATGCCCCTTGCGGTTCTTCTTGATCCGAAAGGCGAGGTTGCGCAGGCCCCAGTACTCGCGCTTGGTGACGGAGCCACCGAGATCCTTGACGATGGTGGCGAATTGTTCCGTCAGGGCTTCGACCTGCGCGGCCGAGATATCCTGACGCGAAATGAAGACGTTCTCGTAGAACGGCATCGCGCTGCGTCTCCTTATGGCTGTTGGACGGCCCGCCGCTCCCGCGAGGGAGCTGCACGGACCTAGCCGGCCCGATGCCGGCAAGGAGACCGCCCGGATGTCTCCCGGGCGGCTTTACGGGCGGGCTTTTAACCCCAAGCGGAAGGCCGCGCAAGGGCTGCGCGTTTGACTCGCCAGCGCGTCCGGACCTATTGAACCTGCATGGATTTCGAACCCAGCGAGGACCAGCGCGCGATCCGCGACACGGCGCGGGGCTTCGCGGCCGCGCATTTCGCGCCGGGCGCCGCGCGCTGGGACGCGGAGGAGGTCTTCCCCGAGGCCGAGCTGCGCGCCGCCGCGGCGCTCGGGCTGGCGGCGATCTATGTCCGCGACGATGTCGGCGGCAGCGATCTGGGGCGGATGGACGCGGCGCTGGTGTTCGAGGAACTGGCGGCGGGCTGCACGTCGACGGCGGCATATCTGTCGATCCACAACATGGTCGCCTGGATGATCGACCGGTTCGGCGACCAGGACCTGCGCGCGCGCTTCGTCCCGCGCCTGGCGACGATGGACCTGTTCGGCAGCTATTGCCTGACCGAACCCGGATCGGGCTCGGACGCGGCGGCCCTGCGCACGCGCGCGGCGCGCGACGGCGATCATTACGTCCTGAACGGGTCTAAGGCGTTCATCTCGGGCGGCGGTCGCTCGGATGTCTACGTCGTCATGGTCCGGACGGGCGGCGAGGGGCCGTCCGGGATCTCGGCGCTGGTGGTCGAAAAGGACACGCCGGGCCTGTCCTTCGGCAAGAAGGAGCGCAAGCTGGGCTGGAATTCGCAGCCCACGGCGATGGTGATCTTCGAGGACGCCCGTGTGCCGGTGGCGAACCGCCTGGGCGCCGAGGGGGACGGGTTCCGCATGGCCATGCGCGGCCTCGATGGCGGGCGCGTCAACATCGCGTCCTGCTCGATCGGCGCGGCGCGGGCCTGCCTGGATTTCGCGCGCGAGCATCTGGCGACGCGGCGGCAGTTCGGCCGTCGTCTCGCCGATTTCCAGGCGCTGCAGTTCCGCATCGCCGATATGGCGACGGAACTCGAGGCGGCGCGGCTGATGGTGTGGCGCGCGGCGGCCGCGCTCGACGCCGGCGCCGCGGACGCAACGATGCTGTGCGCAATGGCCAAGCGTTTCGCCACCGATGCCGGCTTCGACATCTGCAACCAGGCGCTCCAACTGCTCGGCGGCTACGGCTATCTCAAGGACTATCCGATCGAGCGGTTCGTGCGCGATACGCGCGTCCACCAGATCCTCGAGGGAACCAACGAGATCATGCGCCTGATCGTGGCCCGCAAGCTGCTGAGCGAAACCCAGGCAAGGGAGTGAGACATGACGGTGCGCGCGACTTCGCCCGAGGCCGAGGAAGAGGGGATCCGCTTCGAGCGCGTCGGTCGCCTGGGCGTCGTCACGCTCGACCGTCCGCGGGCGCTCAACGCGCTCACGCTGGGGATGATCCGGCGGCTCGATCCGCAACTGGCGACCTGGGCGCACGACCACGCCGTCGACGCGGTCGCGATCCAGGGCGCCGGCGACAAGGCGTTCTGCGCCGGCGGCGACGTGCGCGCGGTCTACGAGGCGGGCAAGCGCGGCACCGACGTGATGACCTACGAGTTCTTCTACGAGGAATACCGGCTCAACCGGCGCATCCACCGGTTCGCCAAACCCTATGTCGCGCTGATCGACGGCATCGCGATGGGCGGCGGGCTGGGGCTATCGGTCCACGGGCGATACCGTGTGGTCACCGAGCGCGCGACCCTGGCGATGCCCGAAAGCGCGATCGGCCTGTTTCCGGATGTCGGTGGCAGCTGGTTTCTCGACCGCGCGCCCGGGCGGCTCGGCGCGTATCTCGGCCTGACGGGGGCGCGGATCAAGGCGGCCGACGCGATCCTCGCCGGTCTCGCCACGCATTTCGTGCCCTCGGGCGATCTGCCGGATCTGCTGGAGGCGCTTGCCCATACGCCGCCGGAAGCTGCCCTCCACCGCTACGCCCGCGACCCCGGGCCGGCGCCGCTCGCAGCGCTCAAGGGGCAAATCGACCGGGCCTTCGCCGAGCCCACGATCGATCTGATCCTCGCGGCGCTGGGACGCGAGGGCGCCTGGGGCGCCCAGGTCGCCGCCGATCTGGCCCGCAAGTCGCCGACCAGCCTGAAGGCGACGCTGCGCCTGCTGCAGCGCCATCACCGGCACGAGATCGAGGACTGCCTGAAGGGCGAGTTCCGCCTCGTGCAGCGTTTCATGGCGGGGCACGATTTCTACGAAGGCATCCGCGCGGTGCTCGTGGACAAGGACCACGCGCCGAAATGGCGGCCGGCACGACTTGCCGACGTTGCGGACGGCGATATCGACGCGATGTTCGCGCCGCTCGAGACCGGCGACCTCGACTTCGACCATTGACCGGTTGCCGGCTTGCACGCCGGCCCGACCACAGCGCAAACGCCAGGGAGAGATCGGCATGCGGATCGCGTTCATCGGGCTCGGCAACATGGGCGCTCC
The DNA here is from genome assembly GCA_044355765.1 of Alphaproteobacteria bacterium. GTDB lineage: Bacteria > Pseudomonadota > Alphaproteobacteria > CACIAM-22H2 > CACIAM-22H2 > CAIOSQ01. The sequence continues at coordinate 417 of JBIKXN010000089.1, read as the reverse complement.
CATGGCACGCAATCTTCTCAAAGCCGGCCACGCGGTGGTCGGCCACGATATCGTGCCCGCGAATCTCGACCGGCTCGCGGCAGCCGGCGGCACGGTTGCGACGGATGCGGCCGCCGCCGCGCGCGACGCAGAGGCGGTCGTCACGATGCTGCCCGCCGGACGCCATGTCCGCGAGGTCTATCTCGGCGGCGACGGTCTGGTCGGTGTCTGCCGGCGCGGGACCCTGCTGATCGATTGTTCGACGATCGACGTCGCGACGGCCCGCGAGGTCGCGGCGGCGGCCGCGGCGACAGGCCATGACTTCGTCGACGCCCCGGTGTCGGGCGGGACCGGCGGCGCCGAAGCCGGTACGCTGACCTTCATGTGCGGCGGCACGCGCGAGGCCTTCGCGCGCGCGCAGGGCCTGCTCGCCGCGAT
>JBIKXN010000476.1:0-3139 GCA_044355765.1 Alphaproteobacteria bacterium | reverse complement strand
CCGGCTGCCCGACCAGATCGGACGGCTGGCCTGGGCCTGGGGCGCCGTGGTCCTGATGCTGATCGCGCTCGCCTATTTCACCCAGACGTCGCTGGCCTTCAGTCGCGGTTTCGTCGTCGGCTGGATCGCGATCAGCTTCGTCCTGCTGCTGCTGGTGCGGGTCCTCTTCCTGCTGCGGCTCGACACCTGGCGGCGCGCCGGGCGCCTGTCGCTCGAGGTGGCGATCATCGGCGCGGGCGAGCTCAGCCGCCAGCTGATCCGCCAGCTGCAGCGCGACGGCACCGGGCGCTATCGCATCGCCGGCCTCTTCGACGACGCCCCGCCCGGCGGTGTGACCGCGGTCGAGGGCTATCCGGTGATCGGCACCGTCGACGACCTGATCCGCCTCGCCCAGACCCGGACCTTCGACGAGGTCGTGATCGCGCTGCCATGGTCGGGCGCCACGATCAACGCCGCGATCAAGAAGCTCAAGACCATGCCGGTCAACGTCAAGATCTGCCCCGAGCATATCGGCTGGTCGGTGCCGACCGTCGGGTTCCATGCCCTGGGCGGCATACCGATGCTGGCGGCGCTCGAGCGGCCGCTGTCGGGCTGGTCGCTGGTGGTCAAGGCGATCGAGGACCGCGTGCTGTCGGCGCTGGCGCTCCTGGTCTTCGCGCCGCTGCTGGCGGCGGTCGCGCTCGCGATCCGCATCGACAGCCCGGGGCCCGTGCTGTTCCGCCAGAAGCGCTACGGCTTCGCCAACAACGAATTCACGGTGTTCAAGTTCCGCACGATGCACCACCAGCCGGCCGAGGAACCGGGCGTGCCGCAGGCGCGCCGCAACGATCCGCGCATAACGCGGATCGGCGGGTTCCTGCGCCGCACCAGTCTCGACGAGCTGCCGCAACTGCTGAACGTCCTGCTCGGCGACATGTCGTTGGTCGGCCCGCGGCCCCACGCCGTCGCCCACAATGTCCAGTTCGCCCAGGTGATCGACGACTATCTCAGTCGCCACCGCGTGAAGCCGGGGATCACGGGCTGGGCGCAGATCAACGGGCTGCGCGGGGAGACCGACACGCCCGAGAAGATGCGCGCGCGCGTCGAGCACGACCTCTACTACATCGACAACTGGTCGCTGCTGCTCGACCTCAAGATCCTGCTGCTGACGCCGCTGCGCGGCTTCGTCAACAAGAACGCGTATTGAGCCGCGCCGCCGGCGGTCAGCCCTGTTCGCGCGGCGCGTGCTTGGCCAGGATGCGCTGCAGCGTGCGGCGATGCATGTTGAGCCGTCGCGCGGTCTCCGAGACGTTGCGGTCGCATTGCTCGAAGACGCGCTGGATGTGCTCCCAGCGCACCCGGTCGGCCGGCATCGGATGCTCGGGCGGCGGCGGCAGCGTCTTGCCCCCGCCGCGCAGCGCGGCGTCGACCGCATCGGCTTCGCAGGGTTTGGGCAGATAGTCGATCGCGCCGGTCTTCATCGCGGCCACGGCGGTCGCGATGTTGCCGTAGCCGGTCAGGATCACCATGCGCGCCGTCGGAGCCACTTTGCGCAGCTCCTCGACCAGATCGAGCCCGTTGCCGTCGCCCAGCCGCAGATCGATGACGGCATGGCGTGGCGGCTGAAGCGCGGCCATTTCCAGCCCTTCGCGGAAGCTGCCGGCCAGCCGCACGGCGTAGCCGCGCTTCTCCATCGCGCGGCCGAGCCGGCCGCGGAAGGCCTCGTCGTCGTCGACGATCAGCAGATCGTCGGCCTTGGCAATCTCGCTACTCAAGATCCTTCCTCCCCTGTTTGCTGGAAGCGCGCGCGCGGCCAGCGCACGCAGACCCGCGCCCCGCTGTCCGCGACGTTGCCGAACTCGAGCGTGGCGCCCGAGCGCTCGAGCAGCGTGAGCGCGATGAAGATGCCGAGCCCCATATGGCCCCCGTCGCGCGCGCGTGTCGAGACATAGGGTTCGCCCAGGTGATCGAGGATCTCGGCAGGAAAGCCCGGCCCGTCGTCGGCGATGGTCACCTCGAGCGCGTCGGGACGGGCGACGATCCGGACATCGACCCGCGCGCGGGCGAACTGGATCGCGTTCTGCAGGACGTTGGCGAGCCCGTGGAGCACCTCGGGCGTCCGCGGCAGCACCGGCATGTCCGCGCCTTCGGAGGCGATGCGCACGTCGATGCCGTCGCGGCGGTGCCGCTGGACGAGCGACTCCACGAGCGCCGCCGGCGACAGCCTGGCGAGCGGCCCATGCAGGTCCTCGGGCTCGGTGCGTGCGGAAAGCTGCATCAGGATGTCGCGGCAGCGTGCCACCTCGCGGGCCAGGAGCGCGACGTCCTCGGCCAGCGGGTCGTCGGGCGTGATCTCGGCGACGAGTTCGTTGGCGATCAGATGGACGGTTCCCAGCGGGGTGCCCAGCTCGTGCGCCGTGGCGGCGGCGAGCGCGCCGACGGCGGCGAGGCGCTGCTCGCGCCCGAGCGCCGCCTGCGCAGCCGCCAGCGCGCGCGTCGCGCGCCGGGTCTCGGAGGCGATCCAGCCTGCATAGGCGGCGAAGAAGACCGTGCCGAAGGCGATCGCGGCCCACATCCCGACCAGGTATCCGTGATGGATGTCGACCTCGGCGTTGGCCCAGCCCAGCGGCTGCGAATGGAGGGCGAGCACCGTCGCCGCGGCGACCGCGAGCGCGCACAGCGCGACGGTATGGTCCCTCGACAGGACGCTCGCCGAGACCGTGACCGGCGCGAGCAGCATCAGCGCGAACGGGTTGTCGAGCCCGCCGGTGAAGAACAGCAGCGCCGCGAGCTGCAGCACGTCCCAGGCGAGCAGGACCGCGGTCGCGCCTTCGTTCAGGCGCGGCACGGGCCGCCACAGCGACAGCGCGAGATTGAGCACCGCCGACGCGCCGATGGCGACGAGCACGGGCGCGAGCGGCACCTCGATGCCGAGCACCAGCACGACGGCGCCCACGGTCGCGAGCTGCCCCGCGACCGCGATCCATCGCACCAGGACGAGGGTGCGCAGACGGATGCCGGCGACGACGGCGAGTTCGAAGGGCTGGAGCAGGCTTGCCATGGACGGATGGTGGCTGGGGTGGCGGGGATGTCGGGGCGCCACTATAACCCTTCCATGGCCATGCCCATCATCGAGGTTCGCGACCTGCGCAAGCGTTTC
>JBIKXN010000475.1:0-3142 GCA_044355765.1 Alphaproteobacteria bacterium | reverse complement strand
CGCCGCGTGTCGCTGTGTTGCGGGACGCGCGATGGCATGCGCAGGAGCGCCGCGGCGTGTCGTCGCTCCGCCGCCGCCGGGCTCAACGCGCCGCGATGCGCCCTTCGGCCTTTGGCGCCACCTTTCCCTTCGCCGCGACATACGCGTTGGTCGCGATCCTATAGCTGCGGGATAGCTGCGGGCGGGGTCGAGGTGGGCGCCGCCGATCCTGACTTGGACGCCGCAGCGGGCCAGTTCGCGGTCCTCGGCGGTGTTCTGGCAGGTGCGCGCGACGACCACGTTGGCATCCTGTTCGCGCAGCGTCTTCACCGTGCGCCCGGACGCGAGGCCCGATCAGGTTTTCGCGGCGGAAAGGAACGCGAGCAGCGCGTCCAGGACCGCCTCGGGTTTCTCCTGCATCACCCAATGCCCCGCGCCCTCGACGATGTGGCAACCGAGGAACCTGCCGCAGGCGGAGGTGCGCATCGCCTCGAGCGCGCCCGGGACCTGGAACACGCCCCAGTCGCTGCGGCCGGCGACGAACAGCGCGGGCACATCGATGCGCCGGCCGGCATGCAACTGGAAATCGGCGGCGATCTCCGGCGCGAAGCGGGTGCGGTACCAGTTGAGCCCGCCCTGGAACCCGGTCCGCGCGAATTCGCCTGCGTAGACGTCGAGCTCGTCGCCGCGCATCCAGCTGCACGCGTCGGCGGTGTCGCGCCCGGGCATGAAGGGCGCGACGGTCTCGGCCATCGTCCGGTCGAGATCCATGATGTAGTAGGTGGGCATCAGCGCCAGCTGCTCTGGCGAATCGTCGCGCAGCCGGAATGGGGTGTTGCCGGGCCAATCGGCGCTCTTGTGGTGGAAATAGGCACGCAGGAAGTTGCGTATGCCCTGCGGCGCGTTGCGCATGTCGGCGTCGGCTTCGCGCGTCGCGTAATACCACTGGTAGTGTTTGCGCGGTCGCGGCAGCGCCGCGAGCCCGCGCGCCAGCGCGTCGGCAGGGCCGGCGAGCCATCCCGGTTGTGGCGCCGCGTCGCCGGGCGGTGCGAGACGCGGCGCGCCGGCGAACGGCGCGCTCATCAGCGCGACCGCGCGGAAGATATCCGGCCGGGTCAGCGCCGCCCAGGCCGCGACCGGCGAGCCGAAGTCGTGACCGATCACCGCGTGCGCGGCGTCGTGTCCGAGCGCGTGGACCAGGATGCGCGCATCCGCCGCGAGCCGCAGCAGCGAGAAGGGCCGCAGATCCTGGTCGTAGGAGTCGCTCCAGCCCGTCGTGCGGCCATAGCCGCGCTGATCCGGGGCGACGACGTGATAGCCGGCGGCGGCGAGCGGCCCCAGAAGCCGGCGCCAGCTATAGGCAAGCTCGGGGAAGCCGTGCAGCAGAAGCAGCAGCGGTCGGTCAGGCGTGTCGTGGCCGGCTTCGAGCACGTGCACGCGCAGTCCGTTCACGCCGTCGACGAAGCGTGCGCGCACGCCGGCAGGCAGAACCGAAGAGGGCAGGGGCGGGAGATGATCCATCGCTTTCAGATTTGCCGCGCCCGGCACACCGCGCGCAAGGGTCGTCGCGGAGCGGACCGCACGCTTGCGGGCGGCGCATGGGGTGCGGCTGTCGCTTGACATCTTCGAATGTTCGAATGTACAAGAGATATCTCTGCCGCAAGGAGCATCGCCATGGCCAATATCGGATCCCTCGATCGCGCGCTGCGCCTGGTCGCTGGCATCGGACTGCTCGCCGTCTATCTGTTCTTCGACGACATGCTCGCTGGGCTGGGCGGCTGGCGGCACGGCGCTCCGCTCGTCGCATTGGTCATGATCGGGACGGCGCTGTTCCGCTTCTGTCCCGCCTATTGGCTGATCGGCATCCGCACCTGCGCGATCGACCGCTTCTGATCCGTCGGCGCGCGAGACGTCTGGGAGGTACGAGATGACAGACACGCCTGTTCCGCCGGCCGGGCCGCGTCCGGATGTCTTCGCCTTCTTCGACGCGGCCACGAACACGATCAGCTATGTCGTCGAGGATCCAGGATCCGATTCTTGCGCCGTCATCGATCCGGTCATGGATCTCGACTACGCGGCGGGACGCATCTCCTATGCCGGAGCGGACGCGATCGTCGCGCATCTGCGCGCCCGCGGTCGCCGGCTGGAATGGATCGTCGAGACCCATGTTCATGCCGACCACCTCTCCGCCGCGCTCTACATCAAGCAGCGCTGCGGCGGCCGGATCGCGATCGGCGACCGCATCGGCGTGGTCCAGGACGTGTTCGGCCGGATCTTCGCCGAGGGCCCCGACTTCCGCCGCGACGGCAGCCAGTTCGACCGCCTCTTCGCGGAGGGCGACACCTACCGGATCGGCGGGCTTCGCGCGGTCGCGCTGCACACGCCAGGCCATACCCCCGCCTGCATGACCCATCTGATCGGCGACGCCGCCTTCGTCGGCGACACGCTGTTCATGCCCGATGGCGGCTCGGCGCGCGCGGACTTTCCGGGCGGCGACGCGCGGACGCTGTTCCGCTCGATGCGCCGCATCCTCGATCTGCCGCCAGCGACCCGGTTGTTCATGTGCCACGACTACGGCCCCAACGGCAGGCCGATACGCTGGGAGAGCAGCGTCGCCGAGGAACGGCGCGCCAATATCCATGTGCGCGACGGCATCTCCGAGGACGAATTCGTGGCCATGCGCGAGGCGCGCGACCGTACCCTGGGCATGCCGCGCCTGATCCTGCCCTCGCTGCAGGTGAACATGCGCGCCGGTGCCCTGCCGCCGCCGGGCGCCGACGGCCGCGTCTTCCTGAAGCTTCCGATCGACGCCCTGTGAGGGACGGGGCTCGCGCGAGTCGATGCGCCGGCTGACCGACTTCGTCCCGATTCTCGCCTGGGCGCCCCGCTACGGCCGCGCCGAGGCCGGCTGCGACCTGTTCGCCGCAGCGATCGTCACGATCATGCTGGTGCCGCAGGGCCTGGCCTACGCGATGCTCGCGGGGTTGCCGCCGCAGACCGGTCTCTACGCGTCGATCCTGCCGCTCGTCGCCTACGCGGTCTTCGGCACCAGCCGCACGCTGGCGGTCGGGCCGGTGGCGGTGATCTCGCTGATGACGGCGGCGGCTCTGGAGCCGGTCGCCGCGCCGGGTAGCGCCGCCTATGTCGCGGCCGCCGCGACGCT
>JBIKXN010000088.1:0-10489 GCA_044355765.1 Alphaproteobacteria bacterium | reverse complement strand
GGTCGTGTATGTGCGGCAGGATCTCCTGCGCGAGCACGCTGGTCGACACGGCGCCGACATGGCCGCCAGCCTCGGAACCCTCGATCACCAGCCCGTCGATCCCGGAGCGGCGGAGCTTGCGCGCGATCGAAAGCGCCGGGGCGAAGGCCATGACGCGGCAACCGCCGGCGCGCAGCAGAGCCAGGCTCTCGCCCGGCGGCAAGCCGCCGGCAAGCACGACATGTCCCACGCGCTCGTCGCAGCAGACCCGCGCCAGCGCCAGCAGATCGGGATGCATCACGATCAGGTTGACGCCGAAAGGACCGGCGGTGAGCGCGCGCGTCGCGCGGATCTCCTCGCGCAGGCGATCGGGATCCATCGACCCGCAGGCGATGACGCCGAAGCCGCCAGCATTGGTGATGGCCGCAACCAGGTTGCGTTCGGACACCCAGGTCATCGCCCCGCCCATGATCGGCAGTTCGACGCCCAGGAAAGCGCGGCCGCGCGCCCACAGCCTGTCGAGGCGTTCTCGGGCTGCGGCGGGCGGTGTCACTGGCGGTCGAGCCCGTATGCGGTATGCAAGGCGCGCAGGGCCAGTTCGAGATACTGCTCGTCGATCAGGACGCTGATCTTGATCTCCGACGTCGAGATCACCTGGATGTTGATGCCCTTCGCCGCGAGCGTGCGGAACATCGTCAGCGCGACGCCCGCGTAGGAGCGCATGCCGACGCCGATGACCGAGATCTTGACCACGTTCGGATCGGCGATCAGCTCGCGATAGGCGATCGTCCCCGCGCCGTCCTTGAGCAGCCGCGTGGCGCGCTCCAGGTCGGTCTTCGAGACGGTGAACGTCATGTCGGTGGTCTTGCCGTCCTCGGAGGAGGACTGCACGATCATGTCTACATTGACGTTCGCATCGGCGAGCGGTCCGAAGATCGCCGCGGCGATCCCCGGCTTGTCCGCGACCTTTGTGAGCGTGACCTTCGCCTCGTCGCGCGAGTAGGCGATGCCGCTGACGACCTGCTTCTCCACGATCTCGTCCTCGTCGACTACGAGCGTGCCGGGCTTGTCCTCGAAGCTCGAGAGGACCTGCACGCGCACGCGGTGGTTCATGGCCAGCTCGACCGACCGCGTCTGGAGCACCTTCGCTCCGAGCGACGCCATCTCGAGCATCTCTTCGTAGGTTATCCGGTCGAGCTTGCGCGCCCGGCCCACGATCCGCGGATCGCAGGTATAGACGCCGTCGACGTCGGTGTAGATATCGCAGCGATCCGCCCGCAGCGCGGCAGCGAGCGCCACGGCCGAGGTGTCGGAACCACCGCGTCCCAGCGTCGTGACCCGGTTTTCGGGGCCGATCCCCTGGAACCCCGCGACCACCGCGACCTGCCGGTCGCCGGCGAAGTGGCGCTCGAGGGCGGCGGTGTCGATCGACAATATCCGCGCCTTTCCATGCGCGTCGTCCGATACCAGCGGCAGCTGCCAGCCCTGCCAGGAACGGGCGGGGACGCCGATCTCCTGCAGCGCCAGCGCGGTCAGACCGCTGGTGACCTGTTCGCCGGTGGCGACGACGGCGTCGTATTCGCGCGCGTCGTGCAGCGGCGCCACCTGGTTCACCCAGGCGACGAGCTGGTTGGTGACGCCCGACATCGCCGACACGACCACGGCCACCTCGTGACCGGCATCGACCTCGCGCTTCACGCGGCGGGCGACGTTGCGGATACGATCGATGTCCGCGACCGACGTGCCGCCGAACTTCATAACGATGCGCGCCATGCTGCTCCCGGTCGCTCGTTCGCCCGCCGCCCCACGGCACCGGCCGAAGAAATTGGCGCAGGACCCCGTTGCCCCGCGCCGACGGCCCTTCATATTAACGCGGGCGCGCGGACGCAAGCGGCGCGCCCGGAGATTCCAGCCCCGTCCCGCCATGTCCGAGCCCGCGCCCCGTTCAGACCGATCGAGCGTAGATCCAGACGAAATCGCCCGCTTCGAGGCGATGGCGGCGCAGTGGTGGGACCCGGACGGCAAGTTCGCCCCGCTCCACAAGTTCAATCCCGTCAGGCTGGCATGGATCCGCGAGCGGCTGGTGGAGCATTTCGCCCGCGACCCGTCGTCCCTGCGGCCTTTCGAGGGGCTTCGCATCCTCGATATCGGCTGCGGCGGCGGCCTCGTCGCCGAACCGATGGCGCGCATGGGCGCCCAGGTGGTCGGGGTGGACGCCTCGGCCCGGAACGTCGAAGTCGCCCGCGTCCATGCCCGGCAGGGCGGCCTCGACATCGACTATCGCAGCGGAACCGCCGAGTCGCTCCAGGCGGCGGGCGAACGCTTCGATGCGGTCCTCAGCCTGGAGGTCGTCGAGCACGTCGCCGACCCGGCGGCCTTCCTGGCGAGTTGCGCCGCCCTGGTGGCGCCCGGCGGCGCGTTGATGGTCGCCACCATCAACCGCACGCCGCAGGCCTTTGCCCTGGCGATCGTCGGTGCCGAGTACGTTCTGCGCTGGCTGCCGCGCGGCACCCATCGCTGGAGCAAGTTCGTGCGGCCTTCGGAGGTCGCGGCGGCGTTGCGGCCAACCGGCCTCGACCTGCGGGAATTCGCGGGCATGAGCTACAATCCGCTGGCCGACCGCTGGCGGGTCGGGCGCGACCTGTCGGTCAACTACATGGCCTACGCGGCGAACTGACCGTCGGCGTCGCGATCACGAATCAGCGCGGCGCACCCAGGGGATCCGGGCGAACTCGACCCCCTCCTCGATCAGCGACTTCGCCTCTTCGTCGCTGGCCTGGCCATAGATGCTGCGCTTCTCGGCCTCGCCGTAATGGATCTTGCGTGCTTCCTCGGCGAATGCGTTGCCGACGTCGTCGGCATTCGCCTCGATATGGCGGCGCAGCTCGCCCAGCTTGTGCAACAGCTCCGCCGCCTGGCCGGCATCGGGATGGTTGGCGTAGCTCTTGGCGGCAGCCCGATCGGACCGGTTCTGGGAACGCGTACCGGCGAGCGCGGGCGCGGTCAGCGCCTTGCGCACCTTGGACGAGCCGCAGGTCGTGCACGAGACAAGCTTACGCTTCGCCTGGCGCTCGAAGCTGGCGGCGTCCTTGAACCACGCCTCGAAGCGATGGTCCTTTTCGCAGCAGAGATCGTAGGCGATCATGATGGTCGGAGAGTTGGGCCGATGCCCGCCGAATGCAAGCGCCAAGGTCCTGCCCCATGACCGACCCGAACCATCCCGCCGCCGCCCCGCCATCGCCCTGGGTGGCGCGCTTCGCACCGCTCGTCCCGCCCGGGCCGGTGCTCGATCTGGCCGCGGGCGGCGGACGCCATAGCCGGCTGTTCCACGCCCTTGGCCACGCGGTGCTGGCGGTCGATCGCGACGCGGATGCCATGGCCGCCCTGGCCGCCGAAGGCGTTGCGACCGCCGTGGAGGATCTGGAGAGCGGCGCTGCGCCGGCCTGCCTCGCGCGCCGTTTCGCAGGCGTGGTGGTCGCCAACTATCTTCACCGTCCGCTGTTGCCAGCGATCGTCGCCGCCGTCGCGCCGGGCGGCTGGCTGATCTACGAGACCTTCGGCCAGGGGCAGGAGCGTTTCGGCAAGCCGAGCAACCCCGACTTCCTGCTGGCACCGGGAGAATTGCTCGAGGCCGTGCGCGGCCGCCTGCGCGTGGTCGCCTACGAGGACGGCGAATGCGCCGCCCCGAAGCCGGCGGTGCGCCAGCGAATCGCCGCGCGCGCCGCCTAGGGCGGTTTCCGGCCGCACGGAATCGGAGTGGCATCCCGGTAGCGCGAGAAGCACAAGGCATTGCGGCGCTGCGCGCAACCCCAGCCACCGAAGCGAAACGCGCTCCAGCTCAGCCGGCAGCGCCCGCCAGCAGGGGATCGAGACGGCCCGCCGCATCGAGCGCGTGGATGTCGTCGCAGCCGCCGACATGCCGCCCGTCGATGAAGATCTGCGGGACAGTGGTGCGGCCGCCGGCGCGCGCGACCATCTGCTCGCGCAGGGCGCTGTCGGCGTAGATGTCGAGGTCGACATAGTCGACCCCCTTGCGCGACAGCAGCGCCTTGGCGCGGGCGCAATAGCCGCAGAACGGGCTGGAATAGATCTCGACTCTCGCGGTCATGTCTCCGAGGCTAGCCCGGCGCTTCGCGGTTTTCCAGACATGCGCGGCGCGGTCGCCTTCGTCACCCGCATCAGCACCAGAGCGTCGACGGCGGCCGCGCCGTGCCGCGACAGGACCCGGGCGCAGGCGTCCAGCGTCGCGCCGGTGGTGAGCACGTCGTCGACCAGCAGCACCCGCCGACCGGCGACCTTGTCGGCATGCCGGTGCACCATTGCGAACGCTCCGGCGACATTGCGCCGCCTGGCGGCCGGACCCAGTTCGCCCTGCGAGGGGGTACGCCGGCGGCGGCGCAGCAGATCGGGGACGAAGAGCGCGGGGCGCCGACGCGTCACCAGGCGGCCCAGCAGCGCCGCCTGGTTGTATCGGCGCCAGGCGAGGCGGGTCCAATGCAGCGGCACCGGCGCCACCAGATCAGCCTCGTCCAGAAGCTCGCCGCCCGCCGCCGCCATCCAGGCCGCGAAGCTCGGCGCGGCGTCCAGACGGTCGGCATGCTTGAAGCGCAGGATCAGTTCGCGGCTGCGTTGTTCGTAGGCCAGAGCCGCCCGTATGCGCCGCAGCGGCGGGCCCCGACTGCCCGCGCAGGCGACGCATAGCCGAAGCCCCGGCTGCTCCAGATCGAACGGTAGCCCGCAGGCATCGCAGACCGGCGGCGCCGTCCACGGCATCGCCGCCCAGCACGCGGCGCACAGCCCGGGCGTGGCCACCACCTCGTCGCAGGCGAGGCAGAGCCGCGGCAGCACCGCGTCGAGCAGCGCGTTGGCCAGGCGATGCAGCATGCGCCGATGCTGCGACGGCCCCCGCCGGGCCGCAACGCGGCGTCCGGATTGCCTCCACCGGCCCCGGCGGGCTAAGCCAGCACCGCGATGGACAAGGCCATGATCGTCTTCGACCGGCGCGCGCTGCGCCGGCAGCGCGCGCGGGCGGCGGCGGGTTTCGCGCGCCACGACTTCCTGGCCCGCGCCGGCGCCGAGCGCCTGGCCGACCGGCTCGCCGACATGCGGCCACGCTTCGGGCGCGTGCTGGAACTCGGCGCGCATGGCGCGATCCTGCGCGACCAGGTCGGAACCGGAATCGGCACCGACATCTACGTCGCCGCCGACATCGCCCCGGCCATGGTCGCCACCGCCGCCGCGCCCCGTGTGACCGCCGACGAGGAAGCCCTGCCCTTCGCGCCGGACAGCTTCGACGCGGTGCTCTCGAACCTGTCGCTGCACTGGGTGAACGACCTGCCCGGCGCGCTGGCGCAGATCCGGCGCATCCTGCGCCCCGACGGCCTGCTGCTGGCCTCGCTGCTCGGCGGGCGGACCCTCGAGGAATTGCGGCTGTGCCTGCTCGAGGCCGAAAGCGAGGTCGCCGGGGGCGCAAGCCCGCGCGTTTCGCCCTCCATGGAGACACGCGACGCCGGCGCGCTGCTGCAGCGCGCCGGCTTCGCGCTGCCGGTCGCCGATGCCGACCTGATCGACGTGTCCTATCCCGACGCGCTCGCCCTCATGCGCGACCTTCGCGGCATGGGCGAGACGAACGCGACGGCCGGGCGCACGCGCCGCTTCACCCGCCGCGAGGTCGTGCTGCGCGCCGCCGCGATCTACGCGCGGCGCTTCGCGCGTCCCGACGGTCGTATCCGCGCCAGTTTCGAGATCGTGACGCTGACCGGCTGGGCGCCGGCGCCGTCCCAGCCCCAGCCGCTGCGCCCGGGCAGTGCCGCGGCCCGGCTTGCCGATGCGCTGGGGGTCGCCGAGATCCCGGCGGGCGACAAGGCGCCGCGCGGCTGACGCCGCGCCGACGGCTCAGAGAAAGTCGCGCAGCATCGCCACCAGCGGGATATCGGCCGGCGGCATCGGATACTCGTTCATGCGTAGCGGCCTGACCCAGGCCAGCGCCTGGCCCTCGCGCGGCGTGGGCGTGCCGCGCCAGCGGCGGCACAAGAACAGCGGCATCAGCAGGTGGAATTCGGGATAGCGATGGGACGCGAAGGCGAAGGGCGCCAGACAGGCGGTGGTGATATCGATGCCCAGCTCCTCGGCGAGCTCGCGCGCCAGCGCCGCCTCGGGCGTTTCGCCGGGATCGACCTTGCCGCCGGGAAATTCCCACAGCCCCGCCATCGACTTGCCCGGCGGACGCTGGGCCAGCAAGACCCGCCCGCCGTCATCGATCAGCGCCGCCGCCGCGACCAGGACGCTGCGCACCGGCTGCGAGGCGGGCGCGCTCCAGCCGGCCGGGACGTCGCCGGCGCAGCCTTCAGCTGCGGTAGCTGCCGTTGATGTCGACATAGCCGTGCGTCAGGTCGCAGGTCCAGACCGTCGCCCGGCCCTTGCCGACGCCGATCTCGGCCTGGATCAGGATCTCGCGCCCGGCCATGTGCCGCGCCACCGGCGCCTCGTCGTAGCCCGGCACCAGATCGCCGCGACGCGCGATGGTCACGCCGCCGATCTTCACCGAGGTGCGGTCGCGATCGGCGGGCTCGCCCGACTTGCCGATCGCCATGACCACGCGGCCCCAATTCGCATCGCCGGCGGCGATCGCCGTCTTGACGAGCGGCGAATTGGCGATCGCCAGCGCGACCTTGCGCGCGGAGACGTCGCTGTGCGCACCGGCGACCTCGACGGTCACGAATTTCTGCGCGCCCTCGCCGTCGCGCGCGACCAGTTGCGCGAGTTCGACCAGCAGCGAATCGAGCTTGGCGCGGAAATCGCGCAGCGCGGCGTCGGCGGCACCGCGGATGGCAGGATGGGCGGCCTTGCCCGTCGCGGCCAGCAGCACCGTGTCCGAGGTCGAGGTGTCGCCGTCGACCGTCATGCAGTTGAAGGACCGGCCCGCCCCGTCGCGCAGCAGGCGGCGCAGAACGGCGGCCGGAAGCTTCGCGTCGGTGAAGACGTAGCCCAGCATCGTCGCCATGTCCGGCGCGATCATGCCCGATCCCTTGCAGAAGCCGAGGATGGTCACCTCGGTGCGGCCGATCCGCGCCTTGCGCACGGCCGCCTTGGGGAATGTGTCGGTGGTCATGATGGCGCGCAGCGCGCGCTCCGCGCCGTCGGCGGACAGCGACGACGCCAGCGCCGGCAGCGTGGCCACGATCTTCTCGACCGGCAGCTTCATGCCGATCACGCCGGTCGAGGAGATGAACACCTCGCGCGGCGCGCATCCCAGCAGCGCGGCCGTCTCGCGCGCCGTCGCCTCGACGGCGCGCCGACCGTCGCGGCCCGTGAAGACATTGGCGTTGCCCGCGTTGACGACGATCGCCCGGGCGCGGCCATGCTTCGCCTGGAGGCGGCACCAGTCCACAGGCGCCGAGCACATCCTGTTGCGGGTCGTCACGGCCGCGATCGTCGTGCCAGGGTCGAGCGCCGCGACCATCAGGTCGTCGCGGCCCTTGTAGCGCATGCCCGTGCAGCCGGACGCGAAGCGCAGGCCGGCGATGGCGGGCAGGGCCGGCAGGCCCGCGGGAGCGAGAGGGGAAACGGGGTGCTGGGCCATGGCTCGTCCCTGTCGGTTCTCTCAGCGCGGCGTGCCGTCGAAATTGAAGCGCTCGATCTTGGCGCCGCCCCGCAGCCGGGCGACCTCCGCGTTCACGACCTCCTGCGTGATCTGGTTGGAGATCTCCTCGCGCAGGTCCTCGAGGCCCTGCGCCACGGCGCGGACCTTGTCGACGCGGATGACGTGCCAGCCGAACTGTGACTTGACCGGACGATCGGCGGTCTGCCCCTCCTTGAGCGCGAAGGCCGCCTCCGAGAATTCCGGCACCATGTCGGCCTTGCGGAAGAACCCCAGGTCGCCGCCATTGTCCTTGCCCGACGGGTCGATCGAGTTGTCGGCGGCGAGTTTGGCGAAGTCGCCGCCGCGCGACAGGGCCGCGAGGATCTCGCGGGCCTTCTGCTCGGACGCGACAAGGATGTGCCGCGCGCTGATCTCGGTCTCCGCGGGGTTCTCGGCGACGAATTTGCGGTAGCGCGCCTGTATGGCCTCCTCGGTCGTCGCGGCGGCGACGCGGCGGGTCAGGTAGGCGTCCTGGACCAGGCGTTCCTCGAAGGACGCGACCCGCGCACGGATGTCGGGATCGTTGTGGATCTCGTCCTTGCGGCCCGCGATGGCGAGCAGCTTGGCGTCGATCATGCGGTCGATCAGCAGCGGAAAGAGCATCTCCAGCGGCATCTGCTGGAACTGGGCCGGCAGCGCGCGCTGCAGCGTCTGCAGGTCCGACCGCCGGATCGCCGCGCCGTCGACGATCGCCAGGATCGGGTCGGCGGCGGCGTCGACCGCCTGCATCGCCGGTTGCGCCTGCTGTGCCGGGGCGGTCGCGACGGTTCCTGCCGCCAGGACGAGGCCGACGGCGGCGGCGCGCAGGAAACGGGACATCGGTGGCGACCTTTCGCGGAAGACGGAGGGTGGAAACAGGGGGCCGCATCTTGCCCCTCGCGGCCCGATGCCACAAGCGGTCCCCCAAGTTGACACCCGGGATGGCGACACTTAATTGTCCCCGGCTCCCGAGCGCTTCGGCGTTCCGACGTCCGGACGCTGCCCTGCCGGGCGTCCGTCCGATTACCTTAAGGATCCGCGCGCATGTTCGGCGCCCTCGTCCGCACCATCTTCGGCTCCTCCAACGACCGCGTCGTGCGCGGCATGCGCAAGACGGTCGAGGCCATCAATGCGCTCGAACCGAAGATCGCCGCGCTCGACGACGCGGCGCTCAAGGCCCGGACCCCCTGGCTGAAGGAGCGGCTCGCCAAGGGCGAGAGTCTCGACGACCTGCTCGTCGACGCCTTCGCCACGGTACGCGAGGCAGCCAGGCGCACGCTCGGCCAGCGCCATTTCGACGTCCAGCTGATGGGCGGCATGGTCCTGCATCGCGGCCAGATCGCCGAGATGAAGACCGGCGAAGGCAAGACCCTGGTCGCCACCCTGCCCGTCTATCTCAACGCGCTGACGGGCAAGGGCGTCCACGTCGTGACCGTGAACGACTACCTCGCCCGCCGCGACGCGGAATGGATGGGGCAGGTCTATGGCTTCCTCGGGCTCAGCGTCGGCGTCATCGTCCATGGCCTGACCGATTTCGAGCGGCGCGCGGCCTATGCCTGCGACGTCACCTACGCGATGAACTCGGAGCTCGGCTTCGACTATCTGCGCGACAACATGAAGTACCGGCTGGAGGACATGTCCCACCGGCCCTTCAACTTCGCGATCGTCGACGAGGTCGACTCGATCCTGGTCGACGAGGCGCGCACCCCGCTCATCATCTCCGGCCCCAGCGAGGACCTCGGCGAGGAATACAACCGGGTCGACAAGCTCATCCCGCTGCTGATCGCCGAGGATTTCGAGAAGGACGAGAAGCAGCGCACGGTCAACTTCACCGAGACCGGCGCCGAGAAGATCGAGAGCCTGTTGCGCGAGCACGGGATCCTGACCCAGGGCGGGCTCTACGACACCGCCAACGTGTCGCTCGTCCACCACGTCAACCAGGCGCTGCGCGCGCACAAGCTCTTCACGCGCGACGTCGACTACATCGTCAAGGACGGCAAGGTCGTCATCATCGACGAGTTCACCGGCCGCATGATGGAAGGCCGCCGCTACTCCGAGGGCCTGCACCAGGCGCTCGAGGCGAAGGAGCATGTCGAGGTCCAGACCGAGAACCAGACGCTGGCCTCGATCACCTACCAGAACCTCTTCCGCATGTACCCCAAGCTGGGCGGCATGACCGGTACGGCGATGACCGAGGCGACCGAGTTCGCCGAGATCTACAAGCTCGAGGTCGTCGAGATCCCGACCAACGTGGTCGTCGCGCGCAAGGACGAGGACGACGAGGTCTACCGCACGATGCGCGAGAAGGCGGCCGCCATCGTCGCGCTGATCGAGGAATGCCGCACGCGCCAGCAGCCGGTCCTGGTCGGCACGGTGTCGATCGAGAAATCGGAGGCGCTCTCGGCCGAACTCAAGAAGAAGAACATCCCGCACGCCGTGCTCAACGCGCGCTTCCACGAGCAGGAGGCGCAGATCATCTCGCAGGCTGGCAAGCCCGGCGCGGTGACCATCGCGACGAACATGGCCGGTCGCGGCACCGACATCCAGCTGGGCGGCAACCTCGACATGCGCGTGCGCCAGGAACTCGCAGGCGTGGAGGATCCTGCCGCACGCGAAGCAGGCATCTCCGCGATCCGCGCGGAGATCGCGGCGGCCCGCGAGATCGTGCGCAAGGCCGGCGGCCTCTACGTCGTCGGCACCGAGCGGCACGAGAGCCGCCGCATCGACAACCAGCTGCGCGGCCGCTCCGGCCGCCAGGGCGATCCCGGCGCCTCGAAATTCTTCCTCAGCCTCGACGACGACCTGATGCGGATCTTCGGCTCGCAGCGCATGGAGACGATGCTGGTCAAGCTCGGCCTCAAGGAAGGCGAAGCGATCGTCCATCCCTGG
>JBIKXN010000474.1:0-3147 GCA_044355765.1 Alphaproteobacteria bacterium | reverse complement strand
ATGGCCGACCGTCACGCCCGGCACGTCGGAGATCCGGTTCGCGGACCCGGCCTCCAGGCTGCCGATGCGCGGCCGCCGCGGCGCCGCGATCATGCCGCTGCGGCGTCGAGCGCTTCCAGCAACCGCTCCGCGCGCGCGCGCTTGCCGGCGTCGGGGTCGCGCTGGACGATGCGCAGCAGCGTGTCGCGCGCGAGGCGATCGCCGCGCTCGGCGAGGTCGAACGCGATCTGGTCGCGACGATCGTAGTACTGGCGATCGAAGGGCACGATGCGCGCGCCCTGGCGGACCCAGTAGTGTTTCAGGTCGTCCGCCTTCCAGCCGGCATAGACCTCGTCCCAGTCGCACATCCCGCCATAGGTGCCGATGCTCACGTCGGCGATCGGATCGGACAGGCGCTGATAGCGCGCGTCGAAGCTCTGGCGCAGTTCGGCGCTGCGGTTGGGCAGAGCCTTGTGCGCGATCGTGTCGACGAAAATCACGCAGTCGCCCATCGCGAAGTCGGAGCCGACCCAGCTACCCGCGAAGTCGTCGACCAGTTCGAGCCCGCCTGCTCCCGCAGCCAGGCGGATGTCGAGCACGCCGCGACGATGCGATCCCTCGGCCATGATCAGGCTGCCCTTCGCGCGCGGACAGTCGCCCAGCGGCGTCCAGCAGGCATAGCTGGTGCCGCCGCCGATATGAATGCGGTCCTGGTGCGACCCGGTGGTGAAGTCGAAATCGGCGCGCTGCGGAAAGATGTTGCGCGCGACCAGCAGCGGATGGACGAGCACGGCCTCGCCGAAGATGCGCTCGAAGACGCCGACGATCGCCGGGTGATGCTTGAGCCGGTGCAGCGACTCGAGCATCCACATCGGCTTGAAGACGTCGAGATAGCGCGGCTCGGGATCCTTGCAGGCGCGCGACGGTTCGGCGATCGCCGCCTCGACCGGGTGGCCCGCGGCGAGCCAACCGCCGCGCGCGGCAAGATCCAGGAACTGCGCGCGCACCTCGGCGACCGCCGCGCGCGGCAGCAGGCCGCGGATGAACAGGTAGCCGTCGCGCTCGAGACGCGCCGCCAGCGCCGGCCCGTCGCCGGCGATGGCGGTGGAATCCGTGAAGTCGCGCAGCATGGCCCGTTTCCTCCCGACCGTCGTGTCCGAACGACGATACATGAGCCGCGCCGCACCCTCCAGACGTCAGCCCATGCGGCCGAAGCGGTCCAGACCGGCGCGACCGCCCTCCGACAGCGCGTAGACGCCGCGGGCTCGGCGCTCGAACCATCCATAGACGTCGCGCTGCAGGATCTTCGCCGCCGCGGGCACGTCGCCGGCGGCGCGCAGCGCGGCCAGCGTCATCGGTCCGTTCGCCTCGAGCAGCGTCGCGCAGCGCAGAGCCTCCTGGCGATAGGCCGTCATCACCGGACGGCGCGTGGTGCCGCCCGTGCTGGGATCGCCGCGACGGCGCGCATGCTCGCCCAGCAGCAGGGCGGTCGACCTGCGGTCGCGCCGTGGCACGTAGGGAACCGGATCGGCGACGACCTCGACCCGGCCCCGGACGACAACCAGCAGGCCCAGGCCCAGGCGCAGGCACAGGCGCCGTACCTCGGCCAGCCGGCGCGGCCACGCCCCGACCGCGAGATAGACACGGTCCGTCAGCGTCAGCCGGTCGATGCCCTGCAGGACGAGGCCGAGGCCGAAGCCGCGCTTGAGTTCGACGACCACGGGCGGTTCGTCGCCGCGCACGCCCACCGCGTCGCAGCCCCGCACCTCGCCCTTGACCGCGTAGCCCTGCGCCTCCAGGAAGGCCTTCACCGGCGCGTAGAGGTCGCTCTCGCTCTTCATGCGCGGCGCCGGACGTCGCGCCGCGGCCTCAGGGCCGCAGGAAGCCGACGAGGTCCTGGATCTCGCGCAGATGGGTCGCGGCGATCGCGTTGGCCTTGTCGGCGCCGCGGCGCAGCACGCCGTCGACATAGGCTGGATCGGCGACCAGGCGCTTCATCTCGGCGCCGATCGGGCCAAGCACGGCGACCGCGATGTCGGCGAGCGCACCCTTGAAGGTCGAGAACTGGGCGCCCGCGAATTCCGCGACGACGGCCTCGAGCGTCTTGTCGGTCAGCGCCGCGTAGATGCCGAGCAGGTTTTCCGCCTCGGGTCGCCCTTCCAGCCCGGCGATCGAGTCCGGCAAGGGATGCGGATCGGTCTTCGCCTTGCGGATCTTGTCGGCGATCGCGTCGGCGTCGTCGGTCAGGTTGAGGCGGCTGAATTCGGAGACGTCCGACTTGCTCATCTTCTTCGTCCCGTCGCGCAGGCTCATCACCCGCGTCGCGGCCCCGAAGATCTGCGGCTCCGGCAGGGGAAAATACTCGACGCCGTAGCGCCGGTTGAAAGCGCCCGCGATGTCGCGCGCCAGTTCCAGATGCTGCTTCTGATCCTCGCCGACCGGCACATGCGTGCCCTTGTAGAGCAGGATGTCGGCGGCCATCAGCACCGGATAGGCGTAGAGGCCGAGGCCGGCGTTGTCGCGCTGCTTGCCGGCCTTCTCCTTGAACTGGGTCATCCGGTTGAGCCATCCCAGCGGCGTGATGCAGCTGAAGAGCCAGGCCAGTTCGGAATGGCCGGGCACGGTCGACTGGTTGAAGATGATGCACGCTTCGGGGTCGATGCCCGAGGCGATGTAGGCGGCGGTCACCTCGCGCGTCGCGTTGCGCAGCGCCGCCGGTTCCTGCGGCACCGTGACGGCGTGCAGGTCGACGATGCAGAATATGCAGGTATAGTCGCGCTGCAGCTTCACCCAATTGCGGATGGCGCCCAGATAGTTGCCGAGGTGGAGATTGCCCGTGGGCTGGATGCCAGAGAAGATACGGTTCATGATCGAAGCCCCCGTCCGGTCGTCCGCCTTGCGCGCGGCCGCCGCGTTATGGCCGAGCCCGGCCCGGCGGGTCAACCGCGGCCGGACCGAGGCCGCGCCGGAAGGGGGTCGCGCGATGCGCATCCGCCGCCACGCCTTGGGCGCCGCCGCCGCCGCGATCCTCGCATGCGGCGCCGGCGCCGATGCCCAGCCCTACGATCCGCCGCCCTCCGCCTGGACCACCTACTGGGACGTGCCGGCCTTCAAGGACCACCCCTACAAGGGACCGGCTGCGGCCAAGGGCGTGCTGTTCTGGAGCCA
>JBIKXN010000473.1:0-3152 GCA_044355765.1 Alphaproteobacteria bacterium | reverse complement strand
GCCCGGCGGCTACTCGACGCTGGAGCGCCACGAACACGTCCATGGCGTGATGATCCTGCGCGGAACGGGCACCTGCCTCGTCGGCATGGAGATCCGCACGGTCGCGCCGCAGGACCTGGTGTCGATACCGCCGATGGCCTGGCACCAGTTCCGCGCCGCACCCGACGCGCCGCTGGGTTTCCTGTGCATGGTCGACACCGCGCGCGACCGCCCGCAGCTGCCGGGCGCGGATGACGTCGCAGCCCTCCGCCGCGACCCCGCGATCGCCGCCTTTCTCTCGGGCGGCTGACAGCGGCCCGTAACTCGGATTCAGACAACCGTCTCTGCTTGGGCTCCGACCGGAAGCTGAACTATTCGGTCCTGGGCGACGCGGTGAACCTCGCCTCGCGGCTGGGAGGCCAGAGCAAGACCTATCACCTCGACCTCGTCATCGGCGAGACGACGCATGTCGGCGCGCGCGACTTCGCCTGCATCGAACTCGACCTGATCAAGGTGAAGGGCAAGACCGAGCCGGTGAGGATCTTCACCATCGTCGGCGACGAGGCCGAGGCGAAGAGCGCGCGGTTCCTTCGCCTGCGCGCCAACCACGAGCGGATGCTCGCCTGCTACCGCGACCAGGACATCGCCGGCGCGCGCGCGGGCATCGCCGCGTGCATGGAAGACGCCGAGACCTACGACCTCGGCGGCCTCTACGAGGAATACGGCGCGCGCCTCGACGAGATGGAGCAGGACCCGCCGGGTCCTGGCTGGGACGGCGGCTTCGTCGCCAAGTCGAAGTGATCCGGGCTTCCGTCCCCAGGCTAGTATCCGCCCGCGCGCCAGGCCAGGATCGCGGCCGCGGTCTCCTCGGCGTATTCGACATGCGGGAAATGGCCGGCCTTCTCGATCCTGGACACCGAGAATGGACGCGCGCCGCCGCACTTGCCGGCGATGGCCTCGGCCATCGACTTTCCGGCTGTCGGATCGGCCGCGCCGACGATCAGCTTCACGGGCGTGGTCGAGCCACAGAGCGCGTCGGTCCAGCGCGCGTCGTTGGCTGCGCGTTCCGCGGGCTTCGGCAGCGTCTTGTGCATCAGGCGGGACCCGGCGGGATGGTCGAGCAGTTGCCATGTGGTCGCAAGTTCGCTGGCCGGGATGCGCCGATCGGGTCCCGTTATCTCGGCCAGGCTCTTCGCCAGCGCGCTTTGCGAGGCGCTCCAGTTGACGATGCCGCCCAGAGGACTGAGCAGGGCCTTCTGCGTCATGTTCGGCGTGAACTGCTCCGCGAAGAGCGAGCCGTTGATAAGCGCGACGGAGTCGATCGCGAAGGGCAACTCGGCCGACCGCTCGCGCGCCAGGAGCTCTTGAACCACCGCATTGCCGATGTCCGAACCGATCAGCCGCGCCCGGGTCAGTCCGAGATGCTTGCCGAGGGCAGCCACCATGTCGGCATGCCGGGCGATGGTGTAGTCGATGTCGGCGGGTTTGGCGGAATAGCCGAACCCGAGCAGGTCGGGGGCAATCAGGCGAGAGTCGCGCGACAGGGGCGCGAGCAGTCGCCTGAAATCCCATGACGAAGTCGGGTAGCCATGGATCGCGAGCGTGACCATGCCGCTGCCCTGGTCGACATAGAACACGGGGTGACCCTCGAACATGAAGGTCTTGCCCAGTTCTTTCCACTCGGCGGCGGACGGTCCGCCCTGAGCCGTGTCTGGCGACGGCGAGGGGGAAGAAGCGGCGCCGGGCTGCTGGGCGCTTTGGCACGACACCGTGACGGCCAGGACGACGGCCGCCGCGATCGTGGCGAGGGATGCGCGCGGAAGATGTGACATGGAGGGATCCTTCGGGGCTGAAGACGCATCGCCGGGGCGCGAGCGGAAATCAATAATATGACGTGTGCGTCATAAATACAACCCCGGCATCCCGTCGCGCGAGCGGCGGATCCGGCGATGCCGGAAACGACGATGTGGGAACGACCCGGCGGGCCCGCTCAGGCCCGGCCCTGTGGTCCGGCGAGAAGCGACACCAAAGACGCCGCCAGTTCCGTGGCCAAGTTCCCGCGGTCGAGCGCCATGGCTTCGGCGTCGCCGGCGGCGATCGAGTCGGCGACCGCTTCGAACATCATCAGACGGACTGCCGCCGCCGCCCTCAGCCTGGCGGAGCTGCGACGGCCGGTCAGGCGCACGACCTCGTCGATCTGGGCGCTGCGGCTGCGGGCGCGCGCCGCACGGACCCGATCCTCGTCCCGCGACAGCACGACGAGCGCATGCCGCAGTCTCGACCAGGCCACGTGATGCTCGATCAGCAGCGGCACGAGCCGGTCGATGCGCTGGCGCGGATCGGCGGTGCTGTCGCCGAAGACCCGCCGGACCATGGCCCACTCCTCCGCCACCCAGCGCTCATAGACGGCCAGCAGCACGTCCACCTTGTCGGCGAAGTAGTTGTAGAAGACGCCGGCGGACAGGCCGGCACGTGTCGCGATCCGGTTCGTCGACGTCGCAAGCCATCCATTGTCCCGGAACTCGACCGCGGCGGCCTCGATCAGCGACGCGCGCAGATCGGTTCCTGGCGGCAATGCCTTTGGCGGACGCCCGCGCCGGCGTGGCTTGGAAGGACCGTCGGCCGCCGAACCCATCGCACAACTATAAGTCCCGGACCCGCAGGCATACCAGAGTAACCCGGGACGCGGGTTCCGGGCTTCGCCCCCATCCCCCCGGAAATTGGATCCAGACAATCATTTCAGCTGATGTCGCTGTTGCGTGCTCGGTTGCGCTCACCGGCACCGCCCCCTCCCAGCCTTCCCCACGCGCTTCGCGCATAGGGGAGTAGCAGGTTCGCGCCTTGTGGCTGGCGTCGCGTGGTCGTGTCCCTGCCCGTGGTGCGGGAGCCGAGCGCGCGGCGCGGGCCCCCGCCTCAGCCCGCTTCGGCGGCGCGCGAGGCCTTCTTGCGTTCGTGGGTGTCGAGCAGGCGCTTGCGCAGGCGGATGGACTTCGGCGTCACCTCGACGAGTTCGTCGTCGCCGATATAGGCGATCGCCTGCTCGAGGGTGAGGATGCGCGCGGGCGTCAGCTTGACCGCGTCGTCCTTGCCCGAGGCGCGGAAATTGGTCAGCTGCTTGGCGCGCAGCGGATTGACCTCGAGGTCGTTCTCGCGGCTGTGCTCGCCGATGATCA
>JBIKXN010000472.1:0-3156 GCA_044355765.1 Alphaproteobacteria bacterium | reverse complement strand
TGGTGGATCGCCGTGCTGTTCGCGCGCAACCTGGCGCTGACCACGCTGCTCTTCGGCGGGCTGCACGTCTATTTCTACGTGCTGAAGCGCCAGGGCGACGCGCTCAAATTCACGACCCAGCCGCTCATCACCGGCAGCAAGCGGTTCCTCTTCGGCGACCAGGTCAAGGACAATGCGCTGCGCACGCTGGGCGTCGGCGTGCCGACCGTGACCGCCTATGAGGCCGTGACCTGGTGGCTCTTCGCCAACGGGCATATCGGCGGATTCGCCGATCCGGCCGCGGATCCGCTGTTCTTCTGGGGCTGGTTCGCCGCCCTGCTCTTCCTGACGCCGGTCATCCACGCGCTGCATTTCTACTTCGTGCACCGGCTGCTGCACTGGAAGCCGCTCTACCGCCGCGTCCATTCGATCCATCATCTCAATGTCGAGGTCGGGCCGTGGTCGGGGCTGGCGATGCATCCCGTCGAGCAGATCCTCTATTTCTCGACCGTCGTCGTGCAGTGGCTGCTGGCAGCGCACCCCGTCAACGCGCTGTTCCAGATCCATGTCGCGCTGTTCAGTCCGGCCCTTGGCCATAGCGGCTTCGAGAAGCTGCTGATCGGCAAGCGCCTGGGCGTCGACAGCGGCAACTACTTCCACTACCTCCACCACAAATATTTCGAGTGCAACTACGGCGGCAGTCTCGCCCCGCTCGACAAGCTCTTCGGCACCTTCCACGACGGCTCTCCCGGCGCCCATGCCGCCATGCGCGCGCGCATGCGCGCGCGACATGCAAACGCGGGATGACCGCGGCCGCGGCGCGGCAAGAGCGGGACGGAGCCCGGAACACCCCCCGGCTCCGGCACTGATCCTGTCGCCGTCCCCGTATGCCGGCCTGCGCATGTTGCGGGACCGGCGCAATCCGCCGGCCGCGCTACGCGACCGCGCGCAGGAAGACAGGCCATGAAGATCACCGGGATCCGCACCTATCTGATGCATGCCGGCGCGCCGAACCTGAAGCGCTGGGCCGCCGACGGATCCTTCGGCGCGCAGTCCTATTCGAAGAACCTGACGGGGTCGCGCAACTGGCTCTTCGTCAAGATCTTCACCGACGAAGGCATCACCGGCATCGGCGAGTGCTCGGGCTGGCCGCGGGTGATCGAGACGGCGGTCGAGGATCTCTCGCGCGTCCTGATCGGCGAGGATCCGGCGCATATCGAGCGCCTGTGGCAGAAGATGCATATCGCCATCATGGGACACGGCCTGACCGGCACGGTGGGCGCCGGCGCGATCAACGGCCTCGACATGGCGCTGTGGGACATCAAGGGCAAGGCGCTGGGCGTGCCGGTGTGGAACCTGCTGGGCGGCAAGATCCGCGACCGCATCCGCATCTACGCCCATGCCAACACGCCCGAGGCCGCGCTCAGCCTCAAGGAGCGCGGGTTCACGGCGTTCAAATGCGGCGGCGTGTCCGATCCCGTGCGCAAGGTCGCGGCGCTGCGCGAGGCCGTGGGCGACGAGATGGACATCGCCATCGACCTGCATGGCCCGCCCTGGCTGACGCCGGCCGACGCCGCGCTGGTCTGCCGCGCGCTGGAGCCCTATCGCATGATGTGGGTCGAGGATCCGGTGGCGCCCGACAATCTCGAGGGCTTCCGGCGCATCCGCCAGCACTCCAGCGTGCCGCTGGCCGCGGGCGAGCGCCAGGCCACGATCTTCGGCGAACGCGAGCTGATCGAGGACGAGCTGGTCGATGTGATCCAGCCCGACACCGGCCGCGCCGGCGGACTGACCCAGATGAAGAAGATCGCGGCTATGGCCGAGGCCCATCACATCATGATGGCGCCGCATTCGGGCTCGCTCGGCCCAGTGGCCGAGTACGCCGCGCTGCATCTGCTTGCCGCCATACCGAACGGCTACATTCTCGAACGTATCGAGGACGACTGGGAAGGTCGCGCACAGACCATCGTTCCCCATCCCGTCCAGCGGGACGGTCATCTCGACGTACCCGACGCACCGGGGCTTGGCTGCGACATCGACGAGGATTTCGTATCGCGGTTCCCGAGCGAGGCGAATGTCTCGATCCCCGTGACCGAGGCCTCGGGCAGCTATGCGCCGGGCACGTTCAAGGAACATCTCTATGTCCAGACCCGCGCGCGGCGCGGGCTCTATTTCCCGAGGGGCTGACGCCGATGAAGATCGACCGGCTGCGCGCCTTCATGACGCGCGACAAGGACCGGCCGCGCGTCGTCGTGGCGCTCGACACCGACGACGGGCCGACCGGCTGGGGGGAGTGCTACAACCACGGGCCGGACAAGGCGCTGCCGCCGCTGCTCGACTATCTGATGACCTTCCTCAAGGGCCAGGATCCGACGCGCATCGAGCACCTGATCCGCATCCTGGTGCAGCAGGCACGGTTCCCGCCGGGCGCGCTCGGGCTCGCCGCGATCGCCGCGATCGACCAGTGCCTGTGGGACATCTCGGCCAAGGCGCTGGGCGTACCGGTCTACAGGCTGCTCGGCGGCAATGTCCGCGAGCGCGTGCGCGTCTATGCCGGCGTCTACACCGCGCCCGATCCGGGGGCGGCGCGCGCGGAGTTCGACCGGCTGAACGCCCAATGGGGCCTGACCGCGTTCAAGCTCTCGCCCTACCGCCTGGACATGCACCGCAATCGCTGGGGCGAGGTCGTGCGCGGTTCGGCCGAATACTTCCGCACGCTGCGCGAGACCGTGCGCGCCGACTACGAGATCGCCTTCGACGCGCATGCGAAGATCCCCGAGGTCGGCCAGGCGATCCAGCTGGGCAACGCGCTGGCGCCCTACGATCCGATGTTCTTCGAGGAACCGATCCGGCCCAAGAACATCGAGGCCTGGGGCGAACTCAAGCGCGGCCTGTCCTGCACCCTCGCCACCGGCGAGTCGCTCTACAACCGCTTCGAATTCCTGCGGCTGCTCCAGGCCCGCGGCTGCGACATAATCCAGCCCGATGTCTGCGTCGTCGGCGGACTGACGGAGATGACGAAGATCAACGCGCTCGCCGAGGCGCATTACGTCTCGATCGCGCCGCACAACCCGATGGGGCCGCTCGCCACCGCGGTCAATGTCCATTTCTCGGCCGCGGCGAGCAATTTCCGCATCCTCGAATACCGCCTGCCGCACGGCCCCGCCTATGCCTTCG
>JBIKXN010000471.1:0-3160 GCA_044355765.1 Alphaproteobacteria bacterium | reverse complement strand
CGATGTTCGCGATCGCGGCGACGTCGGAGCTGATCGGCATGAGCAGCCCGTCGATGCATCCGCTCGACCTCGCCGGGCGGCTGGTGCCCGACGATCTCTGCCTCGTGCAGGCCGGCGCGGACGGCGTGCCGCGCCTCGTCGCGGCGTCGCTGTGCTTTCCCTCGCGCTGGCGGCTCGGCGAGAAGCTCGGCCATCCGCTGGCGCAGATCCACGGGCCCGTGCCGGATTACGACACCGCACTGGCCGCGCCGGTCGACCGCTTCTTCGGCGCGCTGGCCGACGGGCGCATCGTCGAGCGCTGGAACTGGACGATCCACGACCGCCCCGACCTGTTCCAGCCGCAATCCCCGCGCAAGCACCAGGTGCCGCCCGAGCGCTTCGCCGACGGCCTCTTCCTGCGCAACGAACGCCAGACCCTGCGCCGCCTGCCGAAGACCCGCGCGATCCTCTTCACCATCGACACCCGCGTCACGCCGCTCGGCGCGCTACCGCCGGCCGACGCCCGCAACCTCGCCGCCGCGATCCGCCATCTGCCGGACGGCGAACGCGCCTACAAAGGTATCGCCGCGCTCGCCGAACCCCTGGCGGAGTGGCTGTCCGGGTAGAAGAGTTCGCCAGCGCGGAAACTCGCCGGCGACCGGGCGATGCCTGCGGTGGCGTGCGGGGTTTCTGCGCTGGACCGGGTTTTCCCAAAGCGCGCCCCTCGCCCCTTCGTCTCGCTCATCGCCCGCGCAGGTTCAGCAGATTGCCGGCGAGGATCAGGGCGATGCCGACGACCGTGAAGGCGTCGACGCGCTCGGCATAGATCGCCCAACCCGCCATGGCGGTCAGGGGCACGCGCAGGAAATCCATCGGCACCAGAACCGTCGCCGGCGCGAACTGCATGGCGCGCGCGAAGCAGTAATGCGCGTAGACGCCGCAGAACGCGACCACCGACACCCAGCCCCAGCCGACGAGCGAAGGCCAGACCCAGACCTGCAGGGCAGGCAGCAGGCCGAGCACGCTCTGCACCACCAGCATCCAGAAGCTGACCTTGACCGCCGCGTCGGTCCGGGTGAGCGACTTCACCAGCACGATCGACACGGAGAAGCCCACCGCCGAGGCCAGCGCGACCAGATGCCCGATATCCAGCGCCGAGGTCGAAGGCCGCACGA
Source organism: Alphaproteobacteria bacterium (assembly GCA_044355765.1). GTDB lineage: Bacteria > Pseudomonadota > Alphaproteobacteria > CACIAM-22H2 > CACIAM-22H2 > CAIOSQ01. The sequence goes on along the minus strand of JBIKXN010000471.1, from coordinate 2,006 downwards.
TCGCCACCACACCGGCGAGGCCGAGCGCGACGGCGATCCACTTCCCGCGATCCATGCGCTCGCCGAGCAGCGCCACCGCCAGCGCGGCCGACCAGATCGGCATCGTGAACTCGATCGCCACCACCTGCGCGAGGGGAATGAGCAGCAGCGCGGCCAGCCAGCAATACTGCGCCGCGTAATGCGCCACGTTGCGCAGCACGTGCTGGCCCAGGCGCGCCGTGCCCATCGCGCGCAGACCGCCTGCCGCATGCACGAGCGGCCACAGCATCGCGAAACCGATCAGCGAACGCAGCTCCATGACCTGGAAGACGTCGAGTTCGCGCAGCACCTCGCGACCGGCGATGGCCATGACCAGCATCATGACCAGCCAGCCGGACATCCACATCGCGGCCAGGGCGAGCGGGGGCGAGGTGCTGCGCATGGCGGCAGACTAGCCGAGCCGGGCGGGAAGTGGGCGCAGGCAAATCGCGATGGGTGGGATGCGTCCCGATCCGGTAGTCTGCCGGCGACGCGCGATGCGGTCCGGCGGGCTCCGGGCCGCGGCACGAAGACAAGCGGCGCAGCGCCCGGCGCCGGCACGGAGCGTTCGATGACCGCCGAGCTCAAGCTCTCCGACGCCCAGCACGACGAGATCGCCGCGCGGCTGCATCGCGCGATCCGCACCGGGAAAGGCATCGACCCGCCCAGCGAGAGCATCGATTACGGCTTCGCCGACGCCTACCGCATCCGGCGCAAGCTCGTGGACCGGCTGATCGCCGATGGCGGCCGCCCGCGCGGGCACAAGATCGGCTTCACCTCGCTCGCCATGCAGAAGATGTACGGCATGAGCGGACCGGATTTCGGGATCCTGCTCGACACCATGTTCATCGCCGCCGGCGACCCGGTGCGTATCGGCCATCTCAGCGACACGCGCGCCGAGGCCGAGATCGCCTTCGAGCTCGCGCAGCCGCTCGCCGGCCCCGGCGTCACCCCGGCGCAGGCTCTCGCGGCGACCGCGCGCGTGCGCGCGGCGATCGAGGTGATCGACAGCCGGGTCGGCGCGATGCGCGCCAAGGCCAACGATTCGCTGGCCGACAATGCAGGCGCCGGGCGGGTGGTGCTCGGCGCGATCGCGCTCGACCCGGCCGATCTCGCGCTCGACGCGATCCGCATCACGATGGAGGTCGACGGCAATCGCCAGGAGGCGCCGGGCGGCGACGTCATGGGCCATCCCGCGGCACCGCTCGCCTGGCTTGCCAACAAGCTGCCCGAACTCGGCGGGCTGGGCGGCCGGCTCGAGCCCGGCGACATCGTCATCACCGGCTCGCCGGTGCGCTCGGTCGCCGTGCGGCCGGGCTCGAGGCTGCACGCCACCTTCGGCCCGCTGGGCAGCATCGACATCGCGTTCGGTTGAGCGCGCGCGTCCCGCCGGTCAGCGCGCTGCGGGATCGCCGGCAGCTCGGACCGGGGCCGCGCGGCGCGCACGCACCAGCCGCAGAAGCGCGTGCAGACGGCGGTCGGGAATGCCCAGCTGATCGAGATGGCGCACCGTGTTCTCGAGATAGGCGATGCAGGGCCCGCGCTGGCCCTCGGCGGCGCAGATCGTCGCCGCGACGCGCGCCGGATCCAGCTTGCCGGCATAGTTCGGATGGTGCCGGTCGACGACGAAGCCGCGCGCAGCGACGTGGCCCTGGGCGGTGTCGAGGCGCAGCGTCCGGCACTCATAGGAACGATTGCTCATCTCCCGTTCCCAAAGATACGCCCAGGTCGCCGGGACCAGCTGCGCGGCGACGCGATAGGCGAGCCCCCGGCAGGCGCCGCCCCGATCCAGGCCCAGCACAAGGCCTGGCCGCTCGGGCGTGCCGCGATAGCGCTTCGAATAGAGGCAGAAGGCGCGGTGGTAGCCGCGCAGCAGCGCCGGACGCGCCTCCGCGAACTCGAACCCCGGATCCCAGATCAGCGAGCCATAGGCGAAGACCCAGAGATCCCGGCCATCGGGCGGCGGCGGTGCCGAGCGGTCGTCGGTC
>JBIKXN010000087.1:0-10562 GCA_044355765.1 Alphaproteobacteria bacterium | reverse complement strand
TGTCGGCGGCAAGCCCAAGGCCTGCACCGCGGTCGTCGTGTCGACCCAGCACGCGGCGAAGGACGCCAAGGGCCGCGAGATCGACTCCGACGACGTCAAGCGGATCGTCCGCCCCTATGTGCAGAAGGTGCTCAAGGACGTCGGCATGCCCGACGAGGCGCATTTCTACGTCAACCCGACCGGCCGCTTCGTCATCGGCGGTCCCGACGGCGACACCGGCCTGACCGGCCGCAAGATCATCGTCGACACCTATGGCGGCGCCGCGCCGCATGGCGGCGGCGCCTTCTCGGGCAAGGACCCGACCAAGGTCGACCGCTCGGCCGCCTATGCCGCGCGCTACCTCGCCAAGAACGTCGTCGCCGCCGGCCTCGCCGAGCGCTGCACGATCCAGCTGTCCTACGCCATCGGCGTCGCCCACCCGCTGTCGGTCTACGTCGACACGCAGGGCACGGGCCAGGCCGACGAGGAGAAGATCTCGAAGGTGCTGCAGCAGCTCATGCCGCTGACGCCGCGCGGGATCCGCGAGCATCTGGGCCTCAACAAGGCGATCTACGCGCGCACCTCGGCCTATGGCCATTTCGGCCGCGCGCCCGAGAAGGACGGCGGCTTCTCGTGGGAGCGCACCGATCTGGTCAAGCAGCTGCGCTCGGCCTTCGGCGCGCGCTGAACCGACACCCGACCGGCAGGGACGCGCCGCGCACGGCGCGTCCCTTTCTTTTTGGCCAGCAGACATGAGCGAAGACCGGCTGATCCACAGCTTCGGCCGGCGCCGCGGACGCAAGCTGCGCGCGGGCCGCGCGGCGCTGCTCGACACGCTGCTGCCGGCGCTGCGCGTGGAGTTGCCCGACGACGGCGCGCCGGTCGATCCGGCGCGCGTCTTCGCGACGCCGCCGCGCGAGGTATGGCTCGAGATCGGCTTCGGCGGCGGCGAGCATCTCGCCTGGCAGGCGGCGGCCAACCCCGATATCGGCCTGATCGGCTGCGAGCCCTACGAGAACGGCATCGTGGCGCTGCTCGGCCATGTCCGCGACGGCGGCCTCGGCAATGTCCGGATCTGGCCCGACGACGCGCGCCCGCTGCTGGAGCTGCTGGCGCCGGGATCGGTCGCGCGCGCCTTCGTGCTCTTCCCCGATCCCTGGCCCAAGGCGCGGCACCACAAGCGCCGCCTGATCCAGGCGCCGTTCCTGGATCTGCTCGCGGCGGCGCTGCGCCCAGGTGCCGAACTGCGGATCGCCACCGACCACGCGGCCTATCTGGACTGGATCCTGGAGCGCGCGCCGGCCCATCCCGGCTTCGTCCTGGCGCAGCGCATGGACGCGCGCCCGGACGACTGGCCGCCGACGCGCTACGAGGCGTGGTCGGTTTCGGAGGGCCGGCGTCCGGCCTATCTGCGGTTCGTGCGCCGCCTCTGACGCGCGCCGCGCGTCAGTGGCGCGCGGCGTGCGATTTCTCGACGATCCAGTCCATCAGCGCCAGCAGCAGTCCCGACACGACGAAGGTCATGTGCACGACGATCAGCCAGAACAGGTCGTCCTTGTCGGCCGAGCCGATGTTCATGAAGCTCTTGAGCAGATGGATTCCCGAGATCGCGACGATCGAGGCGATCAGCTTGATCTTGAGGCCGCTGAAATCGACCTTCCCCATCCATTCCGGCCGGTCCTGGTGGTCGCCGACATCGATCTTCGAGACGAAATTCTCGTAGCCCGAAAAGATCACCATCAGCAGCAGGTTGCCCGCCAGCGACAGATCGATCAGCGTCAGCACCGCCAGGATGACCTCGGTGTCCTTGGCCGTCAGGACGTTCGGCACGAAATGCACCAGCTCCTGCACGAATTTGATCAGCAGGATCACCAGCGCGACGATCAGCCCGAGATAGAACGGCGCCATCAGCCAGCGGCTGGCGAAGATCGTCTTTTCCAGGCGGCGTTCGATCATGGCGTCGTTGCACCTCGCGTTGCGCGGGCGCAGATTTGACGCCGAGCCCGGCCCGCGTCAATGGCCGTCCGCCACCTCGTCGCCGCGACCCGATGCGACGCAACGCCGAAGGAATGCCGCATGCCCGCGACGGCCCCCGACGCGACGCTGGTCCTGGGCGGCGCGCGCTCGGGCAAGAGCAGGACCGCAGAGCGTCTGGCCCGCGACCTCGCCGGACCCGGCGGCGCGCTGCTCTACGTCGCCACGGCGGAGGCGCTCGACGACGAGATGCGCGCGCGCATCGCCGCGCATCGCGCGCAGCGCGGCGATGGCTGGCGCACCCGCGACGTCCCGCTGGAGATCGCCGCGGCGATCGCCGCCGAGGCGCGGCCCGGCGCGGCGGTGCTCGTCGACTGCCTGACGCTGTGGCTCAGCAACCTGATGCACGCAGCGCGCGACGTCGACGCCGAGACGCGTCGCCTCGTCGACGCGCTGGCCGCGGCGCGCGGTCCGGTCGTCCTCGTCGCCAACGAGGTCGGGCTCGGCATCGTGCCCGAGAACGCCCTGGCGCGCGCCTTTCGCGACCATGCCGGCCGCGTCAACCAGGCGGTCGCGGCCGCCGCCGGCCGCGTCGTCCTGGTCGCGGCCGGGCTGCCGCTGACGCTCAAGGGCGCGCCGCTCAGCGCGTGAACAGCAGCAGGTAGCTGGCCGCCAGCACGGCGTGGACGAGGCACGCTGCCGCGAAGAGCCGCAGGGCGCGCACGATGTCGGCGGGCGTGGCGCGCGCGCGCCCGTCGCCGATCCAGGGATCGTCGCTCGCCACGCCGTGATAGCGCCGAGGGCCCGACAGGGCGAGGCCGAGCGCCCCAGCGCCGGCGCCTTCCGGCCAGCCGGCATTGACCGAGCGGTGCTTGCGCCCGTCGCGCCAGGCCGTGCGCAGCGCCGCGACTGGCCGGGCGCCGGGCAGCACCGCCGCGGCGACGACGACGCACAGCGCGGCCAGACGCGCCGGCAGGAACATCACCGCGGTGTCGAGCCGCGCGGCGGCGGCGCCGAAATCGAGATGGCGCGGCGTGCGGTGCCCGATCATCGAATCGAGCGTGTTGATCGCCTTGAGCGCCAGCAGGCCGGGCAGTCCGAGCAGCAGATACCAGAACACCGGCGCGACCACGCCGTCGCCGAAATTCTCGAACAGGCTCTCGATCGCCGCGCGCGCGACGCCGTGGTCGTCCAGGCCGCGCGTGTCGCGCCCGACGATATGCGCGACCTCGCGCCGGCCGCCCTCGACTCCCTCGGCGACGAGCGCATTGCCCACCGCGGCGACGTGATCGTAGAGCGAGCGCTGGGCGACCAGCACGCCGATGGCGACCGCCTCCGCGGCCCAGCCCCAGCGCGCATGCGCGAACACCGCATGCGCGCCCCAGCCGATGGCGGCGGCGAGGCCGACCACCAGGACGACGCATAGCACGCCGCGCATGCGCCGGTCGGCGGCGCTGCGCTGCGGCCGGTTGAGACGGCGGTCGAGCGACCCGACCACCGCGCCGATCGCCGCCACAGGATGCGGCAGATAGCGGAACACCGGCCGCATGTCCCCGGCGAGCGCATCGATGGCCAGGGCGAGCAGCAGGATCGCCGGAGGGCCGACGATCCAGACCGGCGAGCCGAGCAGGTCCATGGCCGCGGGACCGTTCACTGCGTCGCGCCGGCCCGCCTGAGCATCGTCGCGATGGCGTTGCGCCCGGCATCCTGGGCGTGGCGCAGCGCGGTGCGGCCGGTATGGTCCTGGCGCTTCCAGTCGGCCCCGGCCTTGAGCAGCAGCGACACCACGGCGGCATGGCCGCGACGTGCGGCGACGATCAGCGGCGTCTCGCCCTGGGGACCGTCGGCGTCGATCTGGGCCTTGCCGGCCAGGAGCACGTTCACGACCTGGTCGTGGCCGCGCTGCGCTGCCTGGAACAGCGCGGTCGAGCCGTCGCGGTCGCGGACATCGACCCGCGCGCCGTGGGCGAGCAGCATCTCCACCGCCTCGGCATGGCCGCCCTGGGCGGCGAGGATGATGGCCGGGACGCGTTCGATGTCGATGCCGTTCGCCGACTGCCCGGACGCCAGCAGGCTGCGCAGCGCGCGCAGGTCGCCGGCGCGCGCCGCGTCGGCTACCGGCGCCCGCGACAGCAGCTCGATCGTCAGCTGCGCTTCGACACCCGCCGGCGCGAGCAGCGTCAAGGCGGTCAGCAGGACGGCAAGGACATGGCGCATGCACCCAGAGTGGCGACCGGCGCTGGTCGCCGTCAAGCGCCGCCGGCGGCGGGCGCCAGCAGGCGCGCCACCCAGGCCGAAGCGGCGAGCGGGCTGTCCTCCGCGGGCGGCGCGCCAGGCTCGGCGTCGCGCACGATCACGACCGGGATCCCCAGCCGCCGCGCGGCGACGATCCTGGCGTAGGAAGAGCGGCCCCCGCCCGCCCGCGTGACGAGCATGTCGATCCGGGCACGTTCCAGCAGGGCGATCTCGTCCTCGATGCGGAACGGTCCCTGGGCATGGATGAACTCGCCGGACGCCAGAGGAAATCTCGCGGGCGGCGCCGCGACGCGGACCAGGAAGAACCTGTCGCCCAGGCCGGCGAAGGCGCCGAGATCGTCGGCTTCGACCGTCAGCATCACGCGGCGCGCGCGCCGACGGACGATGTCGCAGGCCGCGGCGCAGTCGCCGACCTGCGTCCAGCGGTCGCGCGGATCGCGCGGCCATGGCGGCCGCCGCAGCGCCAGCAGCGGCGCGAAGGCGGCGCGCGCAGCCGCCACCGCCACCCGCCGCAGCGCCCGCGCAAGGGGATGCATCGCATCGATCACGATCCCCACCTGCCGCGTCTTGAGATAGCGAACCAGGCCCTGGGCGTCGCCCAGCGTCGCACGTGCCGCCGGATCCCCGGGCTCCAGCACCAGCAGCTCCAGCCGCGGGCCGAACCGTGCCTCCAGGATCGCGATCAGGCGCTCGGCCTGCGGGGTGCCTCCGAGCACCAGCAGCCGCGGCGCGACGGCGGGTTGGCGCCACGAGACCCATCCCGCGCGAGGGCTATCCATCGTCACGGCTACCTCCATTGCATTCCGGCCGTCAGGAAAGCACCGCCACGCCCCCGATGGCGAGTGGCGGGGATGCTACTTTCGGGACCGCAGGCGCACGCCGGGCTTCACCAGGCGACGCGGCCGGTCAGCGACAACCACCCCGCCGCCAGCGCCAGGGTGACGAGGGTGATCGGAATGCCTGCGCGGGCGTGGTCGGCGAAGCCGAAGCGCCCGCCCGCGGCGGCCGCTCGCTCCGCGACGATCAGATTGGCGATGCTGCCGACCAGGAAGAAATTCCCCGCGAATGTCGTGGTCAGCGCCAGCGCCTGCAGCGCGCCCGGGCTCCAGCCGCCTTCCGCCGCCAGCAGCAGGACCACCGCCGGCACGTTGCCGATCGTGTTCGACGCAACCAGCGCGAAGGGCAGCATGCTCGCCAGCGAGTCGATCCCCGCATCGTTCGCCGCGAGCCAGTCGAGGGCGGCGCGCGTAACCCCCGTCCCGGTGAGCGCCTGGTTGATCACGAACAGCCCCGCGAACAGCAACAGCAGCGACCAGTCGACGCCTTTGCGGACGTCGCGGACGAAGAAGCGACCGCTCGCGATCAGCGCCACCCCAACCGCCAGCCCCGCGATCATGTCGCGCGGCACCGGCGCCAGGAACAGGCACAGGATCAGGACGCTGGCCGCGACCGCCCGGACCGCCTGCCCGCGATCGATCGCGGGCGGCGGCGCGCCGGGCGCGCCGGGGCGCGCTGCGAGCGCGTCGCGCCAGACCAGGCGCACGATCGCCGCCACCACGACCAGCGCCACGAGCGACGGCGGCGCGCAGACCAGAAAGAACTCCAGGAAATCGAGACCGCCGACCTCGCCGATAACGATGTTCTGAGGGTTGCCGATCAGCGTCGCCGCCGAACCCGCATTCGCGGCTCCGGCCAGTCCGGCGAGGAAGGGCCGCGGATCGAGACCCCGCGCGACGAGACCGCGCACGAGCAACGGCGTCATCACGAAGACGACGATGTCGTTGAGCAGGACCGCCGACAGCCCACCGGCGACGGCGACGGTCGCGACCAGCAGCAGCGTCGGCGATCGCGCGCCGGCGGCGATCCGCGCGGCGAGGTGATCATAGGCACCCGACGCGGCGAAGCGCGCCGAGACGAGCATCATCGCGAAGAGCAGCGCCAGCGTCGGAAAATTGATCCCGCGCGCCACCGCCTCGCCCGGATCGACCGCGCCGATGGCCAGCAGCGCCGCCGCGGCGACCGCGGCGATGCCGCCGCGGTCGAGCGGTAGCCCGGGCACACGGCCGAGCGCCAGGCCGGCATAGGCGAGCACGAAGATCGCAACCACCAGCCAGGTCACGCGCCACCTCCCCCGCACGCCGGACCGTCCGCCGCCCCAAGTCTCGGTGCCGACGGCCGGCCGCGAAAGGGGGGCTCGCGAGCGGGCCCGGCGAGGAACCGCCTGCGCCGATTCGCCGCTTGGCCTCGGCGCGGCGAAGGCATATTTAAGCACGATGATGCGTATTCCCGCTCTGATCTTGCCCCTTCTTCTGGTCGCCGCCTGCGCCCCCAGCCTGTCCTGGCACAAGGAAGGCGCCGACGCCGAGGAGCTGCGCCAGGCGCAGCGCCTCTGCACCCGCGAGGCACAGGATTACGGCTTCGCGCTCGAGCGCATCCGGCCCGGCGACGAGACCGCCGGCAACGAGCGCGGCGCCGGTTCCGCGACCGGCGCGATCTATCGCACCTGCATGGAGCGCAAGGGCTGGCGGCGCTACCGCGACCAACCCAAGACCTGACCCTTCGCATGCCGCGCCGGCCAGCGGGCACGACACGCGCCGGGCCACCCTCATCGCGGCGCCTGCTGCTCGGCGCGATCGGTGCGGCGGTGGCGGCGGCGCTGCTCGCCGTCGCGGTCGCGCGCTTCGATCTCCTGCCCGGCGCGCGCATCGGCGGCGATTTCGCGCTCGTCGATCATGAAGGGCGGCGCGTGCGGGACGCCGATTTCCGCGGCAGCGCGATGCTCGTCTTCTTCGGCTTCACCCATTGTCCGGATGTCTGCCCGACGGCGCTCGCGCGCATCGCCGAACTGCTCGACGCGCTCGGCCCCGAGGCTGGCGCGGTGCGCGCGCTCTTCGTCTCGGTCGATCCGCGACGCGACACGCCGGCCCTGCTCAGGGACTACGTCGCGCATTTCTCGCCGCGCATCGTGGGGCTCACCGGCAGCGAGGCGGAAATCGCGGCGGCGGCGCGTGCCTATCGCGCCTATTACAGGATCGCGGGCGACCCGCGCACGAACCCCGACTATCTGGTCGACCATTCAAGCTTCGTCTACGTCATGGACCGCACGGGGCGCTTCGTGGGCAGCTTCAATCCCGACGCGCCGGTCGAGACCGGTCTGCGCCTGGTGCGGCGCGCGCTCTAGCAGGAAGCTGGAGAGGCGCGTGCGGGCGGATCATCCGCCGCGGGGGATCGCGGCGCTGGCGTGCCGCCGGGGCGCAAACCTGCTCCTCCCCTACGCGCCAAGCGCGTGGGGAGGAAGCGCCGGGGCGAGCGGCGTGGCGCGCTATGCCAGCGACCAAAGCGAAACGCGCTCCAGCGGCCACCCGGCACGCCGCTATCTCTCGCCTTGCGGCGCGTTTCGACGGTAGACTCGGCCCTGCTGTCCGATGTCGAGCGAAGGAACGCGCATTGCTCTATCACCTGTTCGACCTCCATGGCGCCATGGTCGCGCCCGCGCGGCTGATGGCGGAGACCGTCAATCATGTCTTCAGCCACCCGATGGTGCCGGCCGCGTACACGCGCATGGGCCGCGCCATCGCGGCAAGCTCGGAGATCTTCGAGCGCGCCACGCGGCGCCATGGCAAGCCGCAGTTCGGCATCCAGGAGGTCGCCGTCGGCGAGGCGCGCGTGCCGATCCACGAGGTCGTGACGGCCCGCAAGCCCTTCGCCGAGCTCCGCCATTTCGCCAAGCCCGCGGGGGCCGTGCCGGACGGGCAGCCGCGCGTCCTGATCGTGGCGCCGATGTCCGGCCACTATGCGACGCTGCTGCGCGACACGGTCGCCGCGCTGCTGCCCGCGCACGACGTCTACATCACCGACTGGATCAACGCCTGCGAGGTGCCGCTCGCAGCCGGCCGCTTCGGGCTCGACGACTATCTGGACTACGTCGTCGACTTCCTCGACGTGCTCGGCCCGGGCACGCATGTGGTCGCGGTCTGCCAGCCTTCCGTGCCGGTGCTCGCCGCGGTGTCGATCATGTCCGCCGAGAACCACCCCGCCACGCCCCCCAGCATGACGCTGATGGGCGGGCCGATCGACACGCGCATCAGCCCGACCAAGCCCAACAAGCTCGCGACCTCGCGACCGCTGCGCTGGTTCGAGCGCAGCGTGCTCTCGGTCGTCCCGCTGGTCCATCGCGGCGCCGGGCGGCTGGTCTATCCCGGCTTCATGCAGCTGACCGGGTTCATGAGCATGAATCTCGACCGGCATGTCGGATCGACGATGAAGCATTTCCAGCATCTCGTGCGCGGCGACGGCGAGAGCGCGCAGACGCACCGCAAGTTCTACGACGAGTATCTCGCGGTCATGGACCTGGCGGCTGATTTCTATCTGGAGACGATCGACGTCGCGTTCCAGCGCCACCTCCTGCCGCGCGGCCTGTGGGTCTCGCGCGGGCGTCGGGTCGACCCCAAGGCCGTCACCGCCACCGCGCTGATGACGGTCGAAGGCGAACTCGACGACATCTCGGGGCCGGGGCAGACCCGCGCCGCCCATGGCCTGTGCTCCAACCTGGCGCCGGAAAAGCACACCCATCTCTTCGTGCCCGGCGTCGGGCATTACGGCATCTTCAACGGCAGCCGTTGGCGCCGCGCGATCCAGCCCGAGGTCGCGCGCTTCATCCGCGCCCACGATCCGGCCACGCGCGCCGACGCGTGAACCGCCGGACGGCGGCGCTCAGCGCGACGCCGCGCGGCGGTCGCCGCGCGTGACAAGCAGAACGCCGCCCGCGATCACCGCCGCGGCCAGCCAGACCCATGGGCTCAGCCGCTCGGCGAAGAGCAGCCAGCCCCAGAAGATCCCGGCGAGCGTGACCAGATAGGCGACCTGGCTGAGGAAGACCGGGCCGGCGAGACGCAGGAGCTCGAACATCAGGAACTGGCTGACGACGCCGCCGAAGACATGCGCCCACAGCGCCATCTCGCCGGCCGGCGGCGCGGTGAAGGGGATGTGGAATTGCCCGGTCGCCAGGGCGAAGGGCAGCACGACCGCCGCCGCGACCAGCTGGAACAGCGCGCCGTTCATCCAGGAATCGAGCCCCTGCGGCCTGGCGCGCGCGGCATAGACATTCGAGGTGCCGTGCGAGAACGGCGTGATGAACGCGAACAGCACCCACCAGATCATGGCTGGATCGGGCAGGCTCGAGCGCGGCACGACGATCAGCGCCGCGCCCGCGAGCCCCGCCATCATGCCGACCGCACGCAGCGCCACGAAGCGCTCGTGTCGCACCGCGAGCGCGGTCGCATAGGTCACGACGGGCGCCAGCGTGATGATTACCGCCATCACGCCGGTCGGGATGTGGCGCACCGCCGTGAACATGATCATCGACGGCAGCGCGCCGCTGAAGAGCCCGCCGATCACCGCGAAGCGCACCACGTCGCGCGACAGCGTCACCCGCACGCCCTGCACGAGCGCCATCGCGAGGCATCCCGAGCCGACGCCGAACAGGAACCAGAAACCGTAGCCGAACGGGCCGATCCCCGCCTGGCCGCCGGTGCGCGCCAGGCTGAACGTGCCGCCCCAGATCGCGCCGAGCACGAGCAGCAGGCCGACGAGGCCGGCGCGCGGCATCGGCGAGGGAAAGGCGAGTCGCATCGGCCCAGCATCGGGCCGACGCCCCGTGGACGCAACGGCGCACGCGCATGACGGCCATGACGGGGCGGCGCGACGCCGCTTGATCGCCATGCCGCCGGGATGGGAGGCTCGACGCATCTTCGACGGGAAAGCCTCGCCATGACCGCACGCCATGTCCCGGCGGACGAACTGGGCCTGCCGCGCTTCGTCCCGCCGGCCACCGCGCAAGCCGCGGACGCCTTCGACCTGGCCAGCCATAGCCGCGCGCGCGAGGCGCTGGCCTTCGGCCTCGCGCTGCGCGACCCCGGCTTCAACGTCTTCGTCGTCGGCGCGGATCGCAGCGGGCGCATGACGGCGACGCTCGACTTCCTCGCCGTCGCGCTGGCCGGCCGACCGTCGCCCGGCGACTGGATCTATCTCAACAATTTCGCGCAGCCGCACCGGCCGCGCCCGCACCGTCTGCCCGCGGGAACCGCGCGCGGCGTGCGCGAGCGGCTCGCCGTGCTGGTGCCGCGGCTGCGCGAGGCGCTGATGGGCGCGCTCTCGGCCGAGGGGTTCCAGGCGGCGACGCGCGAGCGTGCCGCCGCGCTGCGCTCCCAGCTGCAGACGCGGATCGCGGCGCTGCGCGCAGCGGCCGGCGCGCTCGGCCTGGACGCGGTCGAGAGCGAACGCGGCGTCGTGCTCGCGGCGCCGCCGAGCGGCGGCGCGCCGCGCGCCGATCCCGCCGCCGCGCGGCGGCTGGC
>JBIKXN010000086.1:0-10568 GCA_044355765.1 Alphaproteobacteria bacterium | reverse complement strand
CGCTCGGCAGATGGTGGAGCTCGCGGGCCAGATCAACCGCCCGCGCGCCGGCGGCAGCGGCCGCGTCGAAGCGCCCGGCCAACGCGAAGCCGAAGGCGAGCGTGCCTGTTATCGTCGCATGCTCCAGCCGGTTGCCGAAGCGTTCCATCTGGTCGGCGCTGCGTTCGCCATGGGCGATCGCCTTGTCCGGTTCTCCGCGCAGGCAGTGGATACGCGCGAGCAAATTCACGGGCGCTGAAGCGAGCCTCTCGTCGCCGCGCGCATCGGCGATGGAGAGCGCGCGGCCCGCCCCCTCGATCGCCTGGGCAAAGCGACCGGAGACATAGTCCAGCCGCGCGATCCAGTAATGGACCTGGGACAGGCGCGGCATGTGGCCGATCTCCTCGGCATCGGCGCGCGCGCGTGCCAGTTCGGCCAGGGTGGCGGCGATCTGGTCGCGGCCGGAGGCAACACCGGCGAGCTTCAGCACGGCGCGGATCGCCATCTTTCGCGTCGCGGGGCTTGCCGGCTGGCTGCGGGCGAGATCCAGGGCGGCCTGGAAACGCAGCCGTGCTTCAGGCGACGCGTAGCGTGCCGCCGCGCTGTCGCCGGCCTGCATGGCGTATTCGTAGGCTTTCCCGGCCAGACCGGCCTCGCCGAAATGATGGGCCAGCAAGTCCGGCCGGCTGGCGGCCGTATCCGCAAAACTGGCCTCCAGCGTAGCCGCGATGCGTGCATGCATCTGCTGGCGCCGGCCGCGCAGCATGCTGCCATACGCCGCGTCCTGGACCAGAGCGTGGCGGAACTCGAAGATCTCCTCGCCCGCGCGTCCGTGACGGTTGACCATTTCGGCATCTACGAGCCGCGCGAGCGCAGCGTCTACGGCTGCGCGCGGCATCGGCGCAACGGCGGCGAGCAGGTCGGCGGAGACGCTGCGGCCGAAGACCGAGGCCCAGAGCGCGACCTCCTTTGCCTCGCCGAGCGCGTCGAGCCGCGCCATCAGCGCGTCGTGCAGGGTCGCGGGAATGCGGATCGCCGGCAGCGACCCGGCGGACGAAAGATCGTTGACGTCGAGCAAGGCCTTGGTCAGTTCCTCGACGAACAGCGGCACGCCGTCGGCGCGCTGCAGCACCAGTTCGCGCGCATCGTCGGGTATGCGGCGAGCGGCGTCGACGCGGTCGATCAGATCGAGCGCCTGCTGGCGGCCGAAGCGGTTGAGTTGCAGGGCGGTGACGTTGGGCTGCGTGCGCCACGGGGGCGGAAATTCCGGCCGGAAGGTTACGACGAGCAACGCGGGCAGCGCGCGGATCCTCCCGATCATCGCGCCGATCAATTCGCTGGAGGTCGGATCGATCCAGTGGACATCTTCGAAAGTGATCAGCAGCGGCTGGCGGCGCGCCATCGCCTCGGCGCGCCGCAGCAGCAGGTCGAGCGTCGCCGACTTGCGCTCCTGCGGCGTCATCTGCGACGGCGCGTGGCGGGGGCCGGGCGGCAGCGAGAACAGCGTCGCCAGCAGGTGCCCGACGCGCGCAGGATCCTCGCCCCATTCGTGCAGCAGCGCGTCGAGCTTTGCGAGCTTGACCTCGGGTTCGTCCTCGCGGCGCAGGCCGGCCGCGCGGCGCAGGTTCTCGACCACCGGATACAGCGCGGTGCCGGCGTAGAATTGCGAACAGAAGAACCGCAGATGGGTATGGGGTTCGCCTGCCACCTCGCGGCGCAGCGTGTCCAGCAGCCGGGACTTGCCGATGCCGCCTTCGCCGCTGAGCAGAAGCACCTGCCCCTCGCCAGCACGGCCGACCCGCCAGCGGTCGTAAATCATGCCCAATTCATGGGCACGGCCGATCAGCGGCGCGAGGCCGTTCCTGGCGCGCGCCTCGAAGCGACCTTCGACATTGCTCTCGCCGGTCACGCGCCAGGCCCGCATGGGCCCGGCGATGCCCTTGACCTCGGATTGACTGGCATCCTCGCAGGCGAAAAGGTCGCCGACCAGCCGGCGCGTCGCAGCCCCGATCATCACCCCGTCCGGCGGCGCCGCAGCCTGGAGCCGTGCCGCGAAATTGGGCGTATCGCCGACGACCGCCCCCTCATCCCGCACTTCGCCGGAAACCAGGTCGCCGGTCACCACAAGCCCGGTGTCGATACCGACGCGTACATGCAGCACCAGCCCGGGGCGCGTGACGAGCCGCTGCACCGTCGCGGCGAGTTCCAGCCCGGCGCGCACCGCGCGCTCCGGATCGTCCTCCCTCGCCTCAGGGAAGCCGAAGCAGGCCAGGATCCCATCGCCGACATAGCGCGCCACATGGCCGCCGTATCGCTGCACCACCTCGGTGCAACACCGCTGGTAAGCGCCGATGACCTCGAACATGTCCTCGGGGTCGAAGCGGCTGGCGAGCGCGGTCGACCCGACCATGTCGCAGAACAGCACCGTCAACTGCCGCCGCTCTCCTTCCATGGAGGGCCTCATGGTAGGGACGTTCGGCGTCTGTTCGGCGGCGACCGCGGCAGGGGCGGCCGGCGGATTGGCGGCCGGCGGATTGGCTGCCAGCGCCTTGAACAGCCTCTTGCGCTGCCCGAGGGTCACGCCGATCTCGCGCAGATCGGCATCGGTGATCTCCCCCAGGATATCGAGGCCGATATCGTGCGCAACAAGCAGGTCGTACAGCTCGTTCAAACCGTTCGCAGCCAGCCATGTCCGGATTTCGATCATCGAAACTCCCGCGATCCGTGCTTGCTGCCCGACGCAAATCTCTGTCCGGTTGCAATTTCGAGTTCAACTAGATTTTTCGGCAAGACGGTCAACGGCGGCCCGGGGCGCCGTATCGGCGACCAACGGACCCGGTGCACACGCCAGGGGCGAAGCACTTGACGGCCCTCCGGGCGCCGCGCGAAGGGTTGGCGGGGGTTCCGAGGCCGATCGGCGCAAACTGGGCCACCGCGCGGGAGGATGCGATGGCGGACGACAGTTTCGAGCTCTACGACCTGCGGGTCGACATCGTCGTGCCGCCCGGCCAGCGCGTGCTATGCGGCGCGAAGCCCGGCGATCATTTCGAGCTGCGCGGCGAGATGCTGCATCTGCCGCCGGGCCAGGGTTTCTCGATCTACTCGCTGTCCGCCGTCCTGCCGCTGCTGGCGGCGAAGCAGCGGCCCGCCCATCCCAACGACTGGATGACCAGCGACGCCGAGATCGCCTGCCCCGATCCGAACTGCCCCACGCGGTTACGCATCACGCGGCTGGGCAAGCGGCGCTTCAGCCATGCCGAGACCACCGCCGTGCCGCTGCCGAAGCGGGAGGGCTGACATGTCCGTCGAGACCGTCGAACTCGCACCGGGTTACCGCATCTCGCGCATCCTGCGCGGCGGCTGGCAGCTCGCCGGTGGCCACGGACCGGTCGATCGCGACCGCGCCATCGCCGACATGTTCGCCTTCGTCGACGCCGGCGTGAACGTCTTCGACTGCGCCGACATCTACACAGGGGTCGAGGAGACGATCGGCGCATTCCGGCGACGCCTCGCCGAGGCACGCGGCGCCGAGGCGTTGCGCGGGTTCAAGGTCCACACGAAATTCGTCCCCGACTGGGACGTGCTGCCGACGATCGGCGACGCCTATGTCGAGCGGATCATCGACCGGTCGCGCGCGCGGCTCGGGATGGAACGGCTGGACCTCGTGCAGTTCCATTGGTGGAACTACGCAGCGCCACGCCTCGCAGAGGCGGGCCGCATCCTGGCGCGGCTGCAGCGCGAAGGCAGGATCGACCGCATCGGCGGCACCAATTTCGACGCCCCGCATGCGCGGCTGCTGTTCGATGCCGGCGTCGAACTGACGTCGATGCAGATCCAGTACTCGCCGCTCGATACGCGGCCTGCCGGACCGATGAGCGCGCTCTGCGCCGAGACCGGGATGAAGCTGCTCTGCTACGGCACGCTCGCGGGCGGGTTCCTGTCGGATCGCTGGCTCGGGCGCGCCCGGCCAGAGACGCTCGAGAACCGATCGCTGATCAAGTATCTGCTGGTGATCGACGAGTTCGGCGGCTGGGATCTCTTCCAGGACCTGCTCGGCGCGCTCGCCCGCGTCGGGGCGCGCCACGGCGTGGGCGTCGCCGCCGCCGCGCTGCGCTGGACGCTGGACCAGCCGCACGTGGCCGGCGCGATAGTCGGCGCGCGCTATGCGGACCAGCTGGCAGACACGCTGGCCGTGTTCTCCTTCGCCCTCGACGCACGCGACCATGCCGAGATCGGCGCCGTGCTGGCGCGGCGCCGCGGTCCGGCGGGCGACTGCTACACGCTCGAGCGCGACCGCGACGGCCCGCATGGCCGGATCATGAAATACAATCTGAATACCGGGTGATCCCGCCGGCTTCCCGCCGGCCCCGGCTTGCCCTATTGATTGCGGATATCGCCGAGGATCGGCTTCAGGGGAGGTTCCATGCGTCATGCGCTCTTGATCGCCGCCGCGCTTGCGGCGACCGCGATTCCCGCCATCGCCCAGGCCCAGCAGGCCGGCTGCACCCACACGATCGGCATGGTCGTGTCGCTGACGGGCCCGGCCGGCCGCTTCGGCCAGGCGGCATCGAAATCCGCCGAACTCGCTTTCCGCGACATCAACGCGGCGGGCGGCGCCGCGGGCTGCAACCTCGCCATCGAACTGCGCGACGCGCAGTCGCAGGGTTCCGTCGCCGTCGATCAGGCGCGCCAGCTCGTCGACCTGCGCCGCGTGCCGGCGATCCTCGGCGGCATCATCTCGTCGGTGTCGATCCCCATCGTGACCTCGGTCACCGCGCCCGCGGGCGTGGTGCAGATCTCGCCGGCCTCGTCCTCGCCGACGCTCACGCGCATGGCGACCGAGGGGCAGACCAAGGGGTTCTTCTTCCGCACCATCACCTCGGATGCGCTGCAGGGCGTCGCGGCGGCGAAATACGCTGTCGACCAGGGCATGCGCCGCCTGGCGATCATCCACGTGAACAACGATTTCGGCGTCAACATGGTCGCCGAGTTCGCGCGGGCCTACCGCGCGCTGGGCGGCGAGATCATCTCGACCACGGCCTACAACCAGGGGGCCGCGTCCTACGCGCCGGAAGTGACCAACGCGCTGCGCGGCGACCCGCCGGCGCTCTATCTCGTCGCCTATCCCGGCGACGGCACCAACATCGCGCGCACCTGGATCTCGCAGGGCGGCAAGCCGACATTCCTGCTCAACGACGGCATGAACAGCGCCGATTTCATCCGCGACGTCGGCCCCCGCTTCCTCGAGAACGCCTACGGCACCTCGTCGGGCACGGTCCGCACGCCGTCGACCGAGTATTTCGCCACGGCCTATCCGCCGATGTCCGGCGGCTTCGACGCCAACGCCCCGGCGGCCGACCGCGCCTATGACGCGGCCGCGATCCTCGGCCTCGCCATCGCCAAGGCCGGCAAGGCCGAATCCGCCGCGATCCGCGACGCGATCCGCGAAGTCACCGGCGGGACCGGCGAAACGATCCATGCCGGCCCGGACCAGTTCCGGCGGGCGCTGCAGCTGCTGCGCGAAGGCAAGGCGATCCGCTATGTCGGCGTGATCGGCCCGGTCGCCTTCGACCAGAACGGCGACATCACCGGCCCGTTCCGCAAGTGGCGGATCCAGAACGGTCAGGTCGTGACGGTCGGCGAGATGGGCATCGACGAGGTCAACGAGGTCAAGGCGCGCCTGCCGCGCTGAGCCTCGCAGCCATGGCACGCCCATCCGCGGCGCCGCCGCGCATCGCGCTGGCGCCCGGGCTCGAGATCCCCCGCCTCGTCACCGGCCTTTGGCAGGTGGCGGATCTCGAGCGCGGCGGCCGGACGCTCGATCCCGAGCGCGGCGCCGACGCGCTCGCCGACTATGCCGCCGCAGGCTTCGAGGCCTTCGACATGGCGGACCATTACGGCAGCGCCGAGATCGTCGCCGGCCGGCTGCTCGCCCGCGGTTCAGTCGGCGGTCGCCGGCCAACGGCGTTCACGAAATGGTGTCCCGAGCCGGGGCCGATGACGGCCGCTACGGTGCGCGCCGGTGTCGACCGCGCGCGCCAGCGCCTGGGCGTCGAGCGCATCGACCTGATGCAGTTCCACTGGTGGACCTACGCGCATCCCGGCTATCTCGACGCGATGCACGAGCTTGCCCGGCTGCGCGACGCCGGCGCGATCGCGCATCTGGGCACCACCAATTTCGACGCCGACCACCTGCATCTGCTTCTGCGCGACGGCGTACCGGTGGCGACCAACCAGGTCTGTTTCTCGTTGCTCGATCGCCGGGCGGCCGACGACATGACCGCGGTGTGTCTCGCCGACGGCGTCAAGCTGCTCGCCTATGGCACGCTCGCCGGCGGGTTCCTGTCCGAGCGCTGGCTGGACAAGTCCGACCCCGGCGCCGCGGCGATCGGCGACTGGAGCAAGATGAAGTATCGCCGCTTCATCGACGCCGCCGGCGGCTGGGACGCGTTCCAGGCGATCCTCGCCGCGGCCGACGCGATCGCGAAGCGCCACGGCGTGTCGATCGCCAATGTCGCGACGCGCTGGGTGCTCGACCAGCCGGCGGTCGGCGCGGTGATCGTCGGCGCGCGGCTGGGCGAGCGCGAGCATCGCGCCGACAATCTGCGCTGCTTCGACTTCGCGCTCGACGCCGAGGACCATGCGCGACTCGACGCCGCCTTCGCGCGCACGCGCCGGATCCCCGGCGATTGCGGCGACGAATACCGCAAGCCGCCCTTCCTGACCGCCGCCGGCGATCTCAGCCATCATCTCCAGGGGCAGTCGCTTCCCTATGCCGCGACGCGCGCGGGCGGACGAACCCGCGTCGACACCGGCAGCGTCTGGGAGCCGCTGTGCGGCTACAGCCGCGCCGTGAAGGCCGGCAGCCGGATCCTGGTCAGCGGCACGACCGCCACCCACGGCGCGGGCAGGATCGTCTGTCCGGGCGATCCGCGCGGCCAGGCCGTCTACATCCTCGACAAGATCTCGGCCAGCCTCGCCGCGCTGGGCGGCGGGCCGGACGACGTCGTGCGCACGCGCATCTATCTGCGCGACGCCGATCACTGGGAGCCCGTGGGCCGGGCCCATGGCCGCCATTTCGCGACCGCGCGACCGGCCAACACACTGCTCGAGGTCTCGCGGCTCGTCGGCGACTATCTCGTCGAGATGGAGGCCGAGGCCGACCTCGTCCGCGACTGACCGCCGCCCCCGCCGCGCCAGGAGCCCGCCATGTCCAAGTCCGCGATCGATTACGGCACCTATCTCGCGCTCGACCGGCTGCTCGAATGCCAGATGCCGCAGAGCGCCGCCGCGGGCCGGCCCGCGCATGACGAGATGCTGTTCATCGTCGTCCATCAGGCCTACGAGCTCTGGTTCAAGCAGATCCTCCACGAGCTCGACCGCGTCGAGCGGCTGTTCGGCGCTCCGGTCGTCGACGACAAGGCGACGACCGACATCGTCGCCGGGCTGGAGCGCATCGTCGCCATCGTCAAGCTGACCACCGGCCAGATCGACGTGCTGGAGACGATGACGCCGCTCGACTTCCTCGACTTCCGCGACCTGCTCAGTTCCGCCTCGGGCTTCCAGTCGGTGCAGTTCCGGCTGATCGAGGCGCGGCTCGGGCTTCCCGAAGCGGCGCGTCTGCTGGCGCCGGAGATCGCGCGCGGTCGCCTGTCGGCGCGCGAGCAGGCGATGGTCGCCGATGCCCAGGCGCGCAAGACGGTGCTGGCCGCGCTCGACGCCTGGCTCGCCCGCACGCCCTTCGTCGAGGCCGGCGACTACGCCTTCGACACGGCCTATCGCGGCGCCGTGCGCGCGATGCTTGAGCGCGAGGCGGCGCGGGTGCGCGCCGAGGGCAGCCTCGACGAGGCGCGGCGCGCCGACGAGGTCGGGGCGCTGGAATCCGCGATCGCCGAGTTCACCGCGATCTTCGCGCCCGATGAAACGCCCGGGGGCTGGCGCATGTCGCGCGCGGCGCTGCGCGCGGCGCTGTTCATCGGCCTCTATCGCGATCGGCCGGCGCTGCAGTTGCCGTTCCGCCTGCTGTCGGCGCTGATGGACATCGACGAGACCATGACCGGATGGCGCTATCGCCACGCGCTGATGGTCGAGCGCATGATCGGGGTGAAGACCGGCACCGGCGGATCCTCGGGTCACGTCTATCTGCGCCGCGCCGCCGAGACGCATCGCGTCTTCGGCGACCTGTTCCGGCTGTCGACCTATCTGATCCCGCGCGCCGCGATACCGCCGCTGCCGCCGGAGATCGAGCGGCGGATGGGTTTCGTCTACGCGGCCTCCCCCACCTGAAACTCTGGACGGGAAAGGTCCCCGCTTTTTTGGGACTTTAAAAGACAGCGATACTGTCGTATATGACTGTCATGAAGGCCTACGCCGACATCGACATCGAGGAACTCGGCCGGCTGGTCGAATTGCCGCGGCGAACCCTGCGCTACTATGTCCAGATCGGCCTGCTCGACCCGCCGGACGGCAAGGGTCGCTGGGCCCGCTACACGGCACGCCATGTCGAACAGGCGCTGCAGATCCGCAAATGGCAGCTCGCTGGTCTGTCGCTGGAGCGCATCGCCGAGGTGATGCGCCGGCCGGACGCCGACCTCCCGCTGCCGCCGACCCCGCGCCGCCCCGGCACGGTCGAAGTCTGGAGCCATCTGGTCGTCGCGGACGGTGTCGAGATCGTGCTTGAGCCTGGCCGCGCCGGGCTCAGCCCCGAACAGCTACGCGCGTTCTTCCGCGCGGTGGTGCGGCTTCATGCCGAGATCGCCGGGCAGCATGCTCCGCCCAATCCCTCAGCCGACGAAGGCGCCTGCGACACCCCCACGCTGGAGGACTGACCATGCCGCGCAAGGACAGCCCCGCTCCGATGGCCAATCTCCTCGATCGCCGCCACGGGTCGCTTCTTCCCGTCGCGCTCACCGGTCTCGTCGTCGATGCCCGCATCGACGGCGCGATGTCGGAGATCCGCGTCGCGCAGTCCTACCGCAACGCCGAGAAGGAGCCGATCGAGGCGGTCTATACTTTTCCGATGCCGCTGGACGCCGTCCTCCTCGACATCGCCGTCGATATCGGCGACCGGCGCCTGCGCGGCACGATCCAGCCGCTGGACCAGGCGCGCGACACCTACGAGGACGCGATCGAAGGCGGCGACGGCGCCTTCATGCTCGAGCAGACCCAGCCGGGCCTGTTCACGCTCAGCGCCGGGAATCTCAGGCCCGGCGAGAGCGCGTGCGTGTCCTTCGCCTACGCCATCCTCAATCGCTGGTCGGGAGACAGGCTGCGTTTCCTGCTGCCGACCACGATCGCGCCGCGCTACGGCGACTGGACGATCGCGCCGCAAGCCGTTCCGCATGCCGATCTGTTCTCGGAGAACCGCTTCGCGCTTGGCATCGCCGTCGGCCCGGATCTGCGCGACGCAGCGATCTCATGTCCCTCGCATCGCCTGGCGAAGCGCAGCCCCGACAAGCTGGTCCTGGCCGACGAGACCGCCGCGATGGACCGCGACTTCGTGCTCGAGATCCGGCACGCCCGGCCGCGCCCTAGCTTCGCGCTGCTCGGCCGCGCGCCGGACGGCATCGTGGCGCTGGCGAGTTTCCAGCCCGAGATGCCCGGTCTGGCACCACGCCGGGCGATCGACGCCGTGGCGGTCATCGACTGTTCGGGCTCGATGGCCGGAGGGTCGATCGCGCAGGCCCGCAAGGCGCTGCACACGGTCATCGGCGGGCTGGAGGCGGGCGATCGCCTGGGCATGATCGCGTTCGGCAGCACGACGCGCGGGCTTCCGGGCGGTCGTCTTGCCGCCGATCGCGGGGGCATCGCCGCGCTGACCAGCTTCGCGCATTCGCTCGAGGCGGACCTGGGCGGCACGGAACTCGCGCGCGCGCTCGCCGAGGCGATCGCGATGGCGCGCGGCGGCGAACGCCCGGCCGACATCTTCCTGGTCACCGACGGCGAGATCGCCGACTGGGAGCAGGTGGTCGCGACAGCGCAGGCCTCGGGGCTCCGCGTCTTCGTGGTTGGGGTCGGCCATGCCGTGTCCGAGGCCTTCCTCGCTTCGCTCGCGGAAATCACCGGCGGCGCCTGCGAACTCGTCAGCCCGGACGAGCGCATGGCCGAGCGGGTGGCGCGGCATTTCGAACGGATGCGCGCGCCGCGCGCGAGCGAGATCGTCTTCGTCTGGCCCGCCGGCGCCACCCATCTCGCGCCCGCGACCCCGCGCGCCGTCTACGCCGGCGACACGATTCACGGCTTTGCTGGGCTCGGCGCCACGACGGCGTTCGGCGCGGTGGCGCTCGAATTCTCCACCGAGGACGGCAGACGGCACAGCCAGCGCGTCGGGCTCGCCGGCCCCGTCGCCGAGGGCGAGGGCGGCAGACCTTCGACCATCGCACGCCTCGCCGCAGCCGCGCGGCTCGCCAAGCTGCCGGCGCGCGAGGCCACGGCACTGGCGCTCCAATACCAGTTGCTGTCAGCGCATACGGCCTGGATGGTCGTCGACGCACGCGACGCCGCCGGCAGGACCGACGGCGCGCCCAAGCTGCGGCGAGTGCCCCACATGCTTGCCGCTGGCTGGGGCGGCACCGGGCTCGCCGCCGTCG
>JBIKXN010000085.1:0-10573 GCA_044355765.1 Alphaproteobacteria bacterium | reverse complement strand
GTGTCGTCGCCCTTCATGCGCCGCCACCGGACGAGGATGTCCTGCAGCGTGTTGTTGAGGGCATGGCCCATATGCAGGCTGCCGGTGACGTTGGGCGGCGGGATGACGATGCAATAGGGTGCGCCGCCCGCCTTGCCTGCGCCGGCCGCGAAGGCGCCTGCCGCTTCCCAGGCCTCCGCCCAGCGCCGCTCGGCGGCGGCGGGATCGAACGTCTTTTCGAGCGGCACCGGATCGGCGGCGCCCGCCTTCATGTCATCGGTCACGTCGGTAGGTCCATGTTGAGGCAGGGGCGCGGCCGCGAGGCGCGAGGCCCGCCGCGCCTGCCGGGGCTCAGTCCAGGTCGCGGGTGATCCGGCGGATCTCGCGCTGCACGAGACGCTCGACCATCTGCGGCAGGTTGTGGTCGAGCCATTCCTTCAGCATCGGCCGCAATTCCTCGCGCACCATCTCCTCAAGCGTCACGGCGCCGTTGCCGAGCAGCAGCGAAGGGTCCGCGGCGCCCGAGCGGCGTCGCGCCGAGGCGAGATCCGACAGCTTGCGCGAGGCCATCGCCGCCGCGTCGTCGTCGAGCAGCGTTTCGACGCGCGGCGGTGGCGGCTCCTCGACCGCTTCGGTCAATTCCAGGATATCCGGCTCCTGCGCCGGCGGCGCGGGAGGCGGGTCGTCTTCGGCCGGCGGCTCCGCGCGCGGCGGCGGCGGCGGCGGCGGAGACGGCGGAGGGGTCGGCGCGGGCGCAGCCGGTTTGGCGGCAGCGCGCGCGGGATCGGGATCGTCGGAGATGATCCGGCGGATCGACGCCAGGATCTCCTCCATCGACGGCTCGCCGCCGGCCTCGGCCTTCGCTTTGGGATCGCTCATGCGTCTCCTCCCGCCGGGCTCGCCGGTGCGTCAGTCGGCTTGCGGCGTCGCCGCGGGCACCGGGGTCACGGACGTCCCCCACCAGCGTCCACGCGTCTCGGCATAGTTCACCGTCGGATCGTAGACGTCCACCGGCAGCCCGAGCTTGAGCGCGGTCAGTTGACCGGTCGCGGAGGTCAGCTGGAACGCGGCGACGACCTCGTCGCGCTGCGACTGCACCAGCTGGACCTTGGCGTTGAGCAATTCCTGCTCGGCGTCGAGGACGTCCAGGACGGTGCGCGATCCGACGCGCGATTCCTGGATCACGCCTTCCAGCGCCACCTCCGCGGCGCGGATCTGCGCCTGGATGGCGGATATGCGCGCGCGCGCGGTGTTCAGCGCCTCCCAGGAGCGCGTGGTGTCTTCCTGCGCGCGGCGGCGGGCGTCCTCCATCTCGATCCGGCGCTGTCCGGCCACCTGCTTGGCCTCGCGCACGCGCGCCTCGACCAGCCCCTGCTGGTAGAGCGGGATGGCGAAGGTCAGCTGGATCGAGGCGCTGTCGCGATCGGCGCCGCGGGCCTGGGTCTCCTCGCCGCGCGACAGCGTGCTCTGCAGATTTACGCTTGGCAGCAATTCGCCGGCGATGACGTCGACGCTGTCGCGCGCCGCCTTCTCGTTGAACGTCGCCGCGATCACGTTCGGGTTCTCGACGACCCGCGACAGGGCGAGCCCCTCGCTGCCGGGCAGATTGGGGGGCAGGCGTGCGGGCTGGATCGCGCCCGGCGCCTCGCCGACGATGCGGCGATAATTGGCCCGGGTCGAGGTCAGGTTGCCTTCGGCCTGGATGCGGTCGGCGCGTGCGCGCGCGACGCGCGCCTCGGCCTGGGCGACGTCGGTGCGCGTCACCTCGCCGACCTGGAAACGGTCGCGCGCCGCGGAGAGCTGTCGGGTCAGCACCTGCTCGTTGTTCGCGTTGAGTTCGAGCACGGCGGTGTCGCGCAGCAGGTTGAGATGCGCGGTGGCCGCGTCCAGCAGAACCTGCTGCTCGACCGCCTGCAGCTGCGCGCGGCCACGCTGGATGTTGTTCTCGGCGCGGCTGGTCTCGGCGATCGTGCGTCCGCCGCGATAGAGCGGCTGGCGCACGACGCCCGACAGCGTCGCAGGAGAGCGCAGCCGCTCGGTCTCGGTGACCGTCCCGCGCACCGTGTCGGTCGTCGTGTTCCAGTCCTTGGCGCGGCCGATGTCGCTGGAGACGCTGACCGAGGGGCGCCAGTTGGACAGCGCCTGCGCGATCGTCTCGTCGGTGGCGCGCTGGCGCGCCCGCTCCGCCTGCAGCAGGGGATTGGTGCGATAGGCGGTGGCCAGCGTCTCCTCGATGCTCTGCGCGCCGGAAGCAGCGGCGAGCAGGCACGCCGCGGCGCCAAGCAGCGCGCTACGGCCGGGACGCAGGACTCTGTGTGCGAACGACATGGAACCTACCGCCGATCATCAATAGACGTTCATGGAGGGATCGATCTGGCGCGCCCAGGCGTCGATCCCGCCCGCCAGATTTGTGGCATTCTCGCGTCCGTTGCGCCGCAGCCAGGTGACCGCCTGCAGCGACCGCATCCCGTGATGGCAGGTCACCACGACCGGCACGTCGCCGGGGACCGCATCGGCGCGGCCCGGCAACTGGCCCAGCGGGATGGCGAGACTGCCCGCGATCAGGCAGATCTCGGTTTCCCAGGGTTCGCGCACATCGAGCACGACATGCGCCTGGCCCGCCTCGCGCCAGCGCGCGAGTTCGTGGACGTCGATCTGCAACGGCAGGTCGCGATCCATGGCCCCGCCTCAGCCGAACGCGAAGCCGGCCACCGGCTCGAAGCCCGGCAGCCACGGGGTGTTCGCGTCGAACAGGATCGTTTCGCCGATCCCGGCGGGATGTCTGGTCCAGAGGCAGGCGCGGCCCGGCCCGTCGCCAGGCCGCCGCACGGCGACCAGCCTCCCACCCGGCGCCAGCTGCGCCAGAAGGGCGGCGGGCACGGCGGCCACGGCGCCTTCCAGGACGATCACGTCGTAGGGCGCCTGCGCCGGATGGCCGGCGGCGGGATCGCCGCCGACGACGACAGCGTTGTCGAAGCCCAGACTGCTCAACACGGCGGCCGCGGGACCGGCGAATTGCGTGTCCGCTTCGACCGACACGACCGTGCTCGCCAGCCGCGCCAGCACGGCGGTGCCGTAGCCGCATCCCGTGCCGAGTTCGAGCACGACATCCCCCGCCCCTATCGCGGCCGCCTGGACGAGCCGCGCGAAGACCATCGGCTCCATCGCGTAGCGTCCGTCTCCGATCGGAATGTCCTCGTCGACATAGGCTATGCCGGCCAGGCGCGCGGGCAGGAACCGCTCGCGCGGGATCTCGGCCATCGCCCGGATGATCCGCGGGTCGGTCACCTTGTTGGTCCGCAGCTGGCTCTCGACCATGTTGAGCCGCCGCATCGATCCGTCTGTCATCGCCAGCATGCCGCCCGCAATCCTCACTTCGACGCTTGACGTATACAACCCGCGCCGAGTCCGTACAATTGCGCCCAACCGGCCGGCGGCCCCGCGGGACGCAAGGCACCCGGGATCGCGCTGTTGACCCCCGGATGCCCCCGCCCTTATACCTCGCCTCCCGTTGCGTCCGGGCCCGGTAGCAAAGTGGTAATGCAGGGGACTGCAAATCCCCTATGCGGCGGTTCGATTCCGCCCCGGGCCTCCACGGGCAAGACCTGCGGGAAGGCTTGGCTTCGCCGAGCGCGTGTTGTTATAAGCCGCCCCTCGGTCCTGATCCCCGGTAGCTCAGCGGTAGAGCAGCCGGCTGTTAACCGGCTGGTCGTCTGTTCGAATCAGACCCGGGGAGCCAGCTTCAAGGCGGGTCCGTCTGCAACCGCGGACGGACCCCCTACCCCTCGTCCCGGCACGGCATCCTTGCCGGACCGGATGGCCATGCCGGACCGGATGGCGGCGCGATGGACGATCAACCGACCTACGACCTCCTGATCATCGGCGGCGGCGTCAATGGCGCGGGGATCGCGCGCGACGCCGCCGGACGCGGCTTGCGGGTCCTGCTCGCCGAACGCGACGATCTCGCGGCTGCGACGTCCTCGGCTTCCAGCAAGCTGATCCATGGCGGCCTGCGCTATCTGGAGCAATACGCCTTCCGCCTGGTGCGCGAGGCGCTGGCCGAGCGCGACGTGCTGCTGCGCAACGCGCCGCACATCATCTGGCCGCTCGGCTTCGTCCTGCCGACGGGGCCAGGTTCGCGGCCCGATTGGATGCTGCGCCTTGGGCTGTTCCTTTACGACCGACTTGGCTGGACGCCCGGCCAGCCGCGGTCGGTGCTGCCGCGGTCGCGCCGCATCGACCTGCGCGCCCCGGGCGTCCCGCCGGCGCTGAAGCCCGAATTCGCGCGTGGGTTCCTCTATGCCGATTGCTGGGTCGACGATGCGCGTCTGGTGGTGCTGAACGCCTGCGACGCGGCGGCGCGCGGCGCACGGATCGCCACCCGCACCCGCGTCCTGCGCGCCGAGCCGCTGGACGGGCTGTGGCGCGCGACCCTGGCGGGCCAGGACGGCCGCAGCGAGGTCGCCATGGCGCGCGCCGTCGTCAATGCGGCCGGGCCCTGGGCGGGCGAGGTGCTGGGCGCGACGCTGGGCATCAATCGCGCCGCGACGCTGCGTCTGGTCAAGGGCAGTCATGTCGTCGTCAGGCGGCTGCACGACAGCCCGCACGCCTTCATCCTGCAGAACGACGATCGGCGCGTCGTCTTCGTGATCCCCTACGAGCGCGACTTCACGCTGATCGGCACCACCGATGTCGTCGTCGGGCCGCAGCCCGGGCCGGTGGCGATCGATCCTTCCGAGACCGTGTATCTGTGCCGCGCCGCCAGCCGCTGGCTCGCCCGCCCGGTGACCCCGGAAGACGTCGTGTGGAGCTATTCCGGCGTGCGGCCGCTCTACGACGACGGCGCCGCCGACGCCTCGGCGGTGACGCGCGACTACGTGCTCGATCTGGCCGCGGGGCCGGAACGCCCGCCGGCGCTGTCGGTCTTCGGCGGCAAGATCACGACCTATCGGCGTCTCGCCGAACATGCGCTCGAGAAGCTTTCGCCGATCTTTCCGGCGATGGGACCGGCCTGGACCGCGCGGGCGCCACTGCCGGGCGGCGACCTTCCAGGCGCGGATTTCGTGGCCTTCCTCGCCGCATGGCGCGCGCGCCTGTCCTGGCTGGATCCCGTGCATCTGCACGGACTGGCGCGGCGCCACGGCACGCGGCTCGAAGCGATCGCCGGGGACGCGCGCGCGCCCGGCGACCTCGGTCGCCATTTCGGCGCCGGGCTCTACGCGCGCGAGATCGATTTCCTGCGCCGCGCGGAATGGGCGCAGAGCGCCGACGACGTGCTGTGGCGGCGGACCAAGGCCGGGCTGCATCTCGACGCGGCGGCGCGGCGCGCGGTCGCCGAGCATATCGGCGCGTGACGCGTCGGCCGGCGAATGCCGGCGGACGCGCGTCGGTCACTTCAGATAGGGCCGGATCCAGCCCAGACCCGCGCTGGTGCCGGCGCGCGGCCGGTATTCGCAGCCGATCCAGCCCGCGTAGCCGATCGCGTCGAGATGCTCGAACAGGAAGGGATAATTGACCTCGCCGCGATCGGGCTCGTGACGCTCGGGCACGCCGGCGATCTGGACATGGCCGATATGGGCCAGATCGCGCTTCAGCTTCACCGCAAGATCGCCCTCGACGATCTGGCAGTGATAGAGGTCGAACTGCACCTTCAGGTTCGGCGCGCCGACCTCGGCGCGGATCGCCTGCGCCTCGTCCTGGCGGTTGAGGAAATAGCCGGGGATGTCGCGGGTGTTGATCGGTTCGATCAGCACCTCGCGCCCGGCCGCCGCGGCGCGCGCCGCGGCAAGCCTCAGATTGCCGATATACGTCGCGCGGCAGCGGGCGCGATCGGCGCCGGCCCCCGGGATCCCGGCCATGACATGCAGCCGCGGACACTCCAGCGCCTCGGCATAGGCGAGCGCCGTGTCGATCGAGGCGGCGAATTCGGCCTCGCGTCCCGGCAGCGCCGCGAGCCCACGTTCGCCGCGCTCGAAATCGCCCGGCGGCAGGTTGAACAGCACGTTCTCGAGGCCGGCTTCGCGCAGCCGCGCCGCCACCTCGGCCGCCGGGTGCGCGTAGGGGAACATGAACTCGACCGCCCGGAACCCGTCGCGCGCGGCGGCGGCGAAGCGATCGAGGAAACCGGTTTCCTGGTACATCATCGACAGATTGGCGGCGAAGCGGGGCATGCTGCGTTTCTCCGGGTGGTTCGACTCTGCGTCGGCGCGCGCGGCGCGACCGATCAGGGCTTGGGCTCGCCGCGCGGCAATTCGATGCCGGCGAGCGCCTGGAAGACCTTGATGACGGCGGAGTCGTCCTCGCCGCCATGCCCATGCGCCGCGGCCATGGTGAAGAGCTGGTGCGCGCTCGCGGCCATCGGCGTCGGAAACAGGTTGCGACGCGCCGTGTCGAGCACGATCCCGAGGTCCTTGACGAAGATGTTGACCGCCGAGCGCGGCGTGTAGTCGTTGTCGAGCACATGCGCCATGCGGTTCTGGAACATCCACGAACCGCCGGCGCTGTTGGTGATGACCTCGTAGACCGCGCGCGGATCGGCGCCCAGCCGGATCGCCAGCGCCATGGCCTCGGCGGCGACGGCGATATGCGCGCCGGCGAGCAGCTGGTTGATCAGCTTCACCTGCGAGCCCGCGCCCGGCGCGTCGCCCAGGCGATAGACCTTGGCCGCGATCGACGCGAAAACCGCCTCGCATGCCGCGAAGGCTTCCGGCGCGCCCGACGCCATCAGCGTCAGCTTGCCCGACTGGGCACCGGCGGCGCCGCCCGACACCGGCGCGTCGATCAGGCGCAATCCGAGCGCGGCGAGACGTTCGCCGAGCGCAGCGGGGTGATCGGGCGGCACGGTCGCGCTCTGCACCACCACCGCGCCGCGCGGCATCGCGGGCGCGGCGCCGTCGGCGCCGAACAGCGCCTCGTCGACCTGCGCGGCGTTGACCACCAGCGTGATCGCGACCTCTGCCCCGGCCGCGGCAGCCGCCGGCGATGGATACGCGACACCGCCCAGGGCGGCGAGCTGGGCACGCGCCTCGGCGCGCACGTCGAAGCCGCAGACCGCGTGGCCTCCGCGCAGCAACGACGCCGCCACGCCCATGCCCATCGAGCCCAGCCCGATCACCGCCACTTTCATCCCGAACTCCCGGTTGTCATGTCCTATGCCGCGCCTTGGCGGCGGCGCGAAGTTCCGTTTGCCGCGACGCCGCTTTCGGCTGCACAACTTACAGGGGGCGCCGGACCCAGGCGACCCCAAAGCGCCCGCCGCGCCCGCGCCGCGAGATCCGAACGACGGAGACAGCCACGATGCCCGCCACCGCCTGCCTGCTCGGCGCCATCGCCGACGATCTGACCGGCGCCACAGATCTCTGCAATACGCTCGTGCGCGAGGGCATGCGCACGGTGCAGACCGTCGGCGTGCCGCCGGCCGGATTCGCGGTCCCCGACGCCGACGCGATCGTCGTGGCGCTGAAATCCCGCACGATACCGGCCGCCGAGGCCGTCGCGCAGTCGCTCGCGGCGCTCGACTGGCTGACAACCGCCGGGGCCAGCCGGTTCTTC
Organism: Alphaproteobacteria bacterium; assembly: GCA_044355765.1. Classification (GTDB taxonomy): domain Bacteria; phylum Pseudomonadota; class Alphaproteobacteria; order CACIAM-22H2; family CACIAM-22H2; genus CAIOSQ01. The sequence goes on along the minus strand of JBIKXN010000085.1, from coordinate 3,043 downwards.
TTCAAATATTGCTCGACCTTCGATTCGACGGATGCCGGCAATATCGGGCCGGTCGCCGATGCCCTGCTCGACCGCCTTGGCGGCGGCCGCGCTCTCGCCTGCCCCGCTTTTCCGGAGACCGGGCGCGCCGTGTTCCAGGGCCATCTCTTCGTCGGCGACGCGCTGCTTTGCGACTCGCCGATGCGCGACCATCCTCTGACGCCCATGCGCGATGCCAGCCTGGTGCGGGTGCTCGGCCGGCAGACGCCGCATCGCGTCGGGCTGATCGCCTTTGCCGATATCGACTGCGGCGCTGAACGTATCTCCGGGCGCCTCGATGCGCTTGCGGCGGAAGGGATCCGGCACGTCATCGCCGATGCGCTGAGCGATCGGCATCTGCGGGCGATCGGCGAGGCGGTGGCCGGCGACCATCTGGTGACCGGCGGCTCGGGCGTCGCGCGCGGATTGCCCGCGGCGTGGCGCCGGCGCGGCTGGCTGGCCGAGAACGTGGCTGCCGACACCCTGCCCCATCTGCCGGGGCCGTCTGCGATCCTCGCGGGCAGCTGCTCGGCAGCGACGCTGCGCCAGATAGCGGCCTTCGCCGCCGCCGGAGGTACGACCCTCAAGCTTGCCCCGGCCGACATAGCGCGCGATCCCGCCACGGTCGGCCGCGCGCTGGACTGGGCGCGCCGCGGTCTCGGCGCGGGGCCGGTGCTGATCCATGCCAGCGCGCCGGTCGATGAAGTCGCGGCGGCGCAGGCCGCGCTCGGCCGCGACGAGGCCGCGGCCCTGGTCGAGGGTGCGATGGCCGAACTCGCGCGCGGCCTCGTCGCCGCGGGCGTACGCCGTCTGGTGGTCGCCGGCGGCGAGACCTCCGGCGCGGTGACGGCGGGGCTCGGGGTCCGCGCTCTGCGGATCGGCCGCCAGATCGATCCCGGCGTACCCTGGACCTCGGCGCTGGGCGCCATGGCGCCGCTTTCGCTTGCCCTCAAATCGGGCAATTTCGGCGCCGAGGACTTCTTCGCCAAGGCGATCGCGGCCGCGCCCTGACGCGCGTGCGCCCGAACCGTCCGCCCGGCGGCGCGTCGCGATTTGATGTTGGCGAGCGGCGCGCCCACAAGGCATTATGACTAGGCAAATCATAAGGTCAGGGATTCGGTGATGATGAAGCGGGTTATCGCAGCCTTCGCGCTCGCGGCTTTGGCCGCGCCGGCCGTCTCGCATGCTCAGTCCCTCAACGAAGATCTCCGGCACCTCATTGGCACCAATCCGCGCATCCTGTCGGCGCAGCGCACGTTCGACGCGGCCCGCGACGCCCAGCAGCGCGCCTGGGGTGCCTTCCTGCCCACGGTCGATCTCAGCGCCAATAGCGGCTATGACCGGGTCGACAGCCCCAGCCGTCGCACCCAGGGCCGCAGCCCGAAGACGCTGAACACCGATGGGCTGACCCTGTCGCTCACCCAGAACGTCTTCGACGGCTTCCGCCGCACGTCGAACTACGACGGCGCGCGGATCCAGACCTCGATCCAGGACACCACGCTCGAGGCCACCCGCCAGGCCGTGATGTTCGAAGGGATCACCGCCTATCTCGACGTCCTGCGCCATACGCAGCTTGTCGATCTCGCGCGCAAGAACGAACGCACGATCCAGCAGCAGCTCAATCTCGAGAGCGAGCGTGTGCAGCGCGGCGGCGGCATGGCCGTCGATGCGCTGTTCGCACGCTCGCGCCTGCAGATCGGACGCGAACGTCTGGTCGCCTTCGAAGGCGCGCTGAACGACGCCCTGTCCCGATATCACCAGGTGTTCGGCAAGCGCGCCGTGCCCGAATTGATGATCGATCCCCTGCCGCCCGCGCAGCTGATGCCCGCCACGCTCGAGGATGCGATCCGCATCGCCGAGGGCGGCAATCCGAACCGGATCGTCTCGGGGCTGCAAGTCGATCTCGCGGACAAGCGCCGCACGACGGCGGCATCCGATTACTATCCCCGCGTCGATCTGGTCGCCCGCAACTCCAGCGAGCGCAACATCGACGGCACCGAAGGCGAGCGGCGCGAATTCACCGCCTTCGTCCGCGTCACCTGGGAGCTGTTCAGCGGCTTCCAGACCCGCGCCTCGGTCTCCGAGGCCGCCCAGCTGCATGGCGCCGCGCAGAACAACCACGGCTTCACCAGCCGCAAGGTGGTCGAGGAGACACGCCTGGCCTGGAACGAGATGAGCGTCGCGCGCGAGCGCGTGCGCCTGCTCGAGAACGCGGTCAACATCGCTTCGGAAGTGTTCGACGCGCGCGACCGTCTGCGGCGCGCCGGACGCGAGACCGCGATCAACGTGCTGGATGCGGAGAACGAGGTCTACAACGCGCGGATCAACTACGCCCAGGCCGCCTATGACGGCCGGCGCGCCATCTACCGGCTGCTGCAGGCCATGGGCATGGTGACGCCGGCGAATTTCGGCATCTGACCCAGCCCCGCAAAGGCGAGCCTCCGCGCGCGACTGCCCGCGCGCCTGTCGCGGCGTCCCGCGCGTCGCCGCCCATAGCCGCCCAAGACGGGAAGCCCGGCCTCGACAGGGCCGGCAGACTGGCGGAGATCGCCCGGCTCGAGGCGCTGCTGGCGCAGCTTCCCGCGGACCCCAATATCCTCAACAACCTCGCCGTCCATTGCCGGGCGCTAGGGGATACGCCGCGGGCGATCGCGCTGCTCGACCGCGCGATCCTGGCCGATCCCGCCTGCGCCGCCTTCCGCTCCAATCTGGGCAATGCCCGCGCTGCCTCCGGTGACCTCCCTGGAGCGATCGACGCCTATCGCGCGGCCTATGGCATCGATCCGGCAGCGCCGGCGGCGGCGGTGCAACTGGCCGGCGCGCTGCATCGCGCCAGGCGCCTCGCCGAGGGGATCGAGGTCACGACCGCCGCGCTCGCGCTCAACCCCGACCACGCGGGGCTGCACAATGCACATGGCGCGCTGCTCTGCGCGAAGCGGCTCTTCCCCGCCGCGCTGGCCCATTTCCGCCGCGCCATGGCCCTGGATCCAGGCCTCGCCGAGGCGCGCATCAATTTTGCGATCGC
>JBIKXN010000470.1:0-3168 GCA_044355765.1 Alphaproteobacteria bacterium | reverse complement strand
GCGCAGGTGATGTGCGGCTACTCGCTCGGGCAGGCCGACCTGCTGCGCCGCGCGATGGGCAAGAAGGACAAGTCGCAGATGGAGGCGCTGCGCAAGTCCTTCGTCGACGGCGCTGTCGCGCGCGGCGTCGACGAGGCCAAGGCGAGCCACATCTTCGACCTCGTCGACAAGTTCGCCGGCTACGCGTTCAACAAGAGCCATGCGGCGGCCTATGCGCTGGTCAGCTACCAGACCGCCTGGCTGAAGGCGAACCATCCCGTCGAGTTCCTCGCCGCGTCGATGAGCTTCGAGCTCGCCAACACCGAGAAGCTCGCCGCCTTCCGGCAGGAGCTCGACCGGCTGTCGATCCCGCTGCTGCCGCCCGATATCAATCGCTCCGAGGCGGCGTTCGGTGTCGAGCCGGTCGCGGGCGGCGGCGGCGCCGTGCGCTACGCGCTCGCCGCGATCAAGGGCGTCGGCCAGGCGGCGATGGAGGCGCTGGTCGCCGAGCGCCGCGCCAACGGCCCGTTCCGAGATCTCGGCGACTTCGCCCGGCGCGTCGACCCGCGCCAGGTCAACAAGCGGCTGCTCGAGCAACTGGTAAAGGCCGGCGCGCTCGACGTCCTCGAGCCCAACCGCGCACGCGCCTTCGGCGCGATCGAACTCGTGCTCGCCGAGGCGAATGCCGAAGCGGACGCGCGCAGCTCGAACCAGTCGAATCTCTTCGGCGGTCCCGGAGCCCGACCGGCGCTGCGTCCGCCCGCGCTCGCCGAATGGCCCCTGAACCAGCGGCTCCAGGGCGAGCTGGAGGCGATCGGCTTCTATCTGTCGGCGCATCCGCTGGATGCCTATGCGGTGGCGTTGCGGCGTCTGGGAGTCGTGCGCGCGGCCGAACTGCCGCAGCGGCTGCGGCAGGGCGGCACCGCGCGGGTCAAGCTTGCGGGATCGGTGATCGGCAAGCAGGAACGCACCTCGGCGAAGGGCAATCGCTTCGCCTTCGTGCAGTTCTCCGATGCCAGCGGCGTCTTCGAGACGACGCTGTTCTCGGAGGTGCTCGCCATGACGCGCGACCTGATCGCGTCCGGCAAGCCTCTGCTGGTCTCGGCCGACGCGCGGCTCGAGGGCGAAAGCGTCAAGCTCCTCGCGCAGTCGATACAGTCGCTCGAGGCCGCCGCCGCCGGTACGGCGGCGGGGCTGCGCATCGCGGTCGCCGACGATGCGGCCCTGCCCGGCGTTCGCGACGCGATCGCGGGCGAGCGGCGCGGCCGCGGCAGGATGGTGCTCGACCTGATCCTGGACGCCGAAACCCGCGCGGAGATCCAGGTTCCCGGCGGCTTCGTCGTCTCCGGCGACCTCAGATCGCGGCTCGCCGCGATCCCCGGCGTGGTCGAGGTCGTCGAGGTCTGAAGCCGGACGCCGTCACGCGTCGATGGTGATCGGCAGCGGGCGCTGCACGAAGGCGCGGACGATCTCGATCTCGGCGTCGTTGACCGAGATGCAGCCGGCGGTCCAGTTCCAGCTGATGCCATGCGAGGCGATGAGGTCCGTCGGCGGCCAGCCGCCGTGGCCATGGATCCCGATCTCGTCGCCCAGGCGCTCGCGCGACAGGCCGCGCGCGCGACCGGCCGCGACATCGCGCGCGTTGGGATAGTCGATGGCATGGAACCACTTCCAGCGGACCGACGGGCGTGCGGGCGCGACCATGTAGTCGCCGACCGGCGTGCGCGCGTCGTCGCGGATCTGCTTGTGGCCGTGCTCGCGGCCGAACGCGGCCTTGAAGCTGTGGACGGGAACGCCGCCGTCGATGAGCACCAGCACGTTGGCGCTACGCCGGGCATAGAGCCGCTTGCCGTCCCCCGCGGTCGCAGGGACCGGCGCGAGGCCCGCGAGGGCCCCGGCTGCGGCCCCGAGCATGGCGATTCGTCTGTGCATCACGCCCGGGACAGTCGCAAGCCTCGCGCGGCAAGACAACCCGGACACGGATGGGGCAATCCGGGGCCAGGATGGCGGCCTTGGACGCGCCATGGATCGGCCCCTGGCGTCCGGAGGCCCGGCCGTCCGCATGGCGCCCGCCCGCGAGGCCTTGCGCCGGGCGGGGGGAGTGGCTAGAACCCCGCCCGTTGCGACGGGATGGTCCCGTCGCCGAAACCCCTCACGCGGAACCCGCGGCTGCGGCGCCTCGACAGGCGCAAGGCCGCTTCCGGTGCCCGGGCGACCGGGTGCACGTTCCGCGGCGGATCAACCGGAGAAAGGTCGCTCCCATGGCGATGCCCGATTTCACGATGCGCCAGCTGCTTGAGGCCGGCGTCCATTTCGGACACCAGACGCGGCGCTGGAACCCGAAGATGCAGTCCTACATCTTCGGCGTGCGCAACAACGTGCACATCATCGACCTGCAGCAGACCGTCCCGCTGCTGGCGCAGGCGCTGCAGTCCGTCCGCGACGTGACCTCGCAGGGCGGGCGCGTGCTCTTCGTCGGTACCAAGCGCCAGGCGCAGGAGCCGATCGCCGCCGCCGCCCAGCGCTGCGGTCAGTATTTCGTCAACCATCGCTGGCTGGGCGGCATGCTCACCAACTGGAAGACGATCTCCAATTCGATCCGCCGTCTGCGCGAACTCGACGAGCAGCTCGGTTCCGAGACCAAGGGCCTCACCAAGAAGGAGACCCTCAACCTGACGCGCGAGCGCGACAAGCTCGAGCGCGCGCTGGGCGGGATCAAGGAGATGGGCGGTCTGCCGGACATGCTGTTCATCATCGACACGAACAAGGAAAGCATCGCCGTCGAAGAGGCGCGCCGCCTCAACGTGCCTGTGGTGGCCGTGCTGGACTCGAACAGCGACCCGAGCGGCATCAGCTTCCCGATCCCGGGCAACGATGATTCCCTGCGCGCCATCCAGCTCTATTGCGACCTGGTGGCGGGCGCGGTGCTCGACGGTCTGCAGGCCGAGATGGTCGCCTCGGGCATCGATGTCGGCGCCCAGTCGGAACTGCCCGCCGAGGGCGAGGCCGCTCCGGCCGAGGCCGCCGCCGACGCCTCCGTGGGAGCCTCCGTCGAAGCCCAGCCGGCCGGCGAGGAGGCTGCGGTCGCACCGGCGCCCGCCCCGGCGGCCCCCGCCAAGCCGGCCGGCACGCGGACCCGTCGGCGCACGCCGGCTGCCTGAACCTGCGCGCCCGTCCCGCGTGGACGGG
>JBIKXN010000084.1:0-10582 GCA_044355765.1 Alphaproteobacteria bacterium | reverse complement strand
GCGCCTGACCGCGGCCGAGAGGTTCGAGCAGTTCCTCGACAAGAAATACACCGGCACGAAGCGCTTCGGCCTGGAAGGCGGCGAGGCGATGATCCCGGCGCTGGAGCAGATCCTCAAGCGCGGCGGCCAGCTGGGACTGCGCGAGGTCTGCATCGGCATGCCGCATCGCGGGCGCCTCAACGTGCTCGCCAATTTCATGTCGAAGCCCTACGCCGCGATCTTCTCGGAGTTCCAGGGCATCCCGGCCAACCCCGAGGACGTCCAGGGCTCCGGCGACGTCAAGTACCACATGGGCACCTCGGCCGATCGCAGCTTCGACGGCAACGTCGTCCATCTGTCGCTGCAGGCGAACCCGTCGCATCTCGAGGCGGTCAATCCGGTGGTGCTGGGCAAGGTGCGCGCCAAGCAGATGCAGCGCATGCAGGCCAATCCGGCGCTCTCGCGCGAGGACGCGATGGGCGAGGTGATGGCGATCCTGATGCATGGCGACGCCGCCTTCGCCGGCCAGGGGCTGGTCGGCGAGACGCTGATGCTCTCCGAGCTCAAGGGCTACCGCGTCGGCGGCACGATACACTTCATCGTCAACAACCAGATCGGCTTCACCACCTCGCCGCAATACTCGCGCTCGTCGCCCTATCCGACCGATGTCGGCAAGATGATCATGTCGCCGATCTTCCACGTGAACGGCGACGATCCCGAGGCGGTGGTCCACGTGGCGCGCATCGCGACCGAGTTCCGCCAGCGCTTCAAGAAGGACGTCATCATCGACATGATGTGCTACCGGCGGCACGGGCATAACGAGTCCGACGAGCCGGGCTTCACCCAGCCGCAGATGTATCGCGCGATCGCGAAGCATCCGACGACGCGTGCGATCTACGCCGACCGGCTGGTCGCCGCGGGATCGCTGTCCGCCGAGGAGGCGGAGTCGGTCGTCGCCGATTTCCAGGCGCATCTGGAGACGCAGTTCGAGGCCGCCAAGGGCTACCGTCCCAACAAGGCCGACTGGCTCGAAGGCAAGTGGACCGGCATGGAGGTCGCCTCGGGCGAGGATCGCCGCGGCGACACCGCCGTGCCCGTCGAATTGCTGCGCTCGGTCGGCGAGGCGCTGACGCGCGTTCCCGACACGCACCGGATCCACCGCACGCTGCGCCGCGTGCTCGACGCGCGCCAGCGCGCGCTGCAGGCGGCTAGCGGCCTCGACTGGGCGACCGCCGAGGCGCTCGCCTTCGGCACGTTGCTGGCCGAGGGGACGCCGGTGCGGCTGTCCGGCCAGGATTCCGGCCGCGGTACCTTCTCGCAGCGTCACTCGGTGCTGGTCGACCAGGAGACCGAGGATCGCTATCTGCCGCTCAACAACATCCGCGAGGGCCAGGCGCATTTCGAAGTCATCGATTCGCCTCTGTCGGAATTCGGCGTGCTGGGCTTCGACTACGGCTATTCGCTCGCCGAACCGAACGCCCTGGTGTGCTGGGAAGGCCAGTTCGGCGATTTCGTCAACGGCGCGCAGGTGATGATCGACCAGTTCATCTGCTCGTCCGAGTCGAAGTGGCTGCGCATGTCGGGCCTCGTGCTGCTGCTGCCCCATGGCTACGAAGGCCAGGGCCCCGAGCATTCCTCGGCCCGGCCCGAGCGCTTCCTGCAGCTCTCCGCCGAGGACAACTGGCAGGTCGTCAACCTGACGACCCCGGCCAACTACTTCCATGCGCTGCGCCGCCAGGTCCGCCGGCCGTTCCGCAAGCCGCTGGTCGTCATGACACCGAAGTCGCTGCTGCGTCACAAGCTGGCCGCATCGACGCTCGCCGACATGGGCCCGGGGACGACGTTCCACCGCGTGCTGCCCGACGCCGGCAAGCTGGTCGCCGACGCCAAGGTGCGCCGCGTCGTTCTGTGCTCGGGGAAGGTCTATTACGACCTGTTCGAGGAGCGCGAGAAGCGCGGCATCGACGATGTCGCGCTGGTCCGGGTGGAGCAGCTCTATCCATTCCCGTTCCGCACGCTCGAGAAGGAACTGCAGCGCTATCGCAAGGCCGAGGTCGTGTGGTGCCAGGAGGAGCCCTACAACATGGGCGCATGGCATTTCGTCGACCGGCGGATCGAGCAGGTGCTGGGCGCCATCGGCATCGCGGCCAAGCGCCCGCGCTACGCCGGGCGTCCGGAAGCGGCCTCGCCCGCGACCGGCCTCTACAAGCGGCACAACCAGGAACAGGCGAAGCTCGTCGACGAGGCGCTCAAGGCCTGACGGCTCCGCGCGATTCGGGAAAGGACCAGGAAGATGGCGGTCGAGATCAAGGTGCCCGCGCTGGGCGAGTCGGTGACCGAAGCGACGGTCGCGAAGTGGTTCAAGCAGGTCGGCGAGGCGGTCGCCGTCGACGAGCCGCTGGTCGAGCTCGAGACCGACAAGGTCACCGTCGAGGTCCCGTCGCCGGCGGCCGGCACGCTCGCGGAGATCCGGGCCGCCGCCGGCGCGACCGTCAATGTCGGCGCGCTGCTCGGCGCGATCGCCGCGGGCGCTGCGCCCGCCAAGTCCGCCGCGAAGCCGGCCGCCAAGTCCGCGGCGCCCGCTCCGGCCGCCGCCCCGGCGCCCGCCGCGCCCGCCAAGGATCCCGGCCCGGCGGCCCGCAAGATGATGGCCGAGACCGGCGCGGCCCCAGCTTCCGGATCCGGCAAGGACGGCCGCATCACCAAGGCCGACGTGCTGGCGGCGATCGCGGCTCCCGCGGCGCCCGCCCAGGCGGCGTCTGCAGCCGCCGCCGCGCCGCGCCAGCTCGCCGCCGGCGAGGAGCGGGTGAAGATGACCCGCCTGCGCAAGCGCATCGCCGAGCGCCTCAAGCAGGCACAGAACACCGCCGCCATGCTCACCACCTTCAACGAGGCGGACATGAGCGCGGTGATGGCGCTGCGCGCCAAGTACAACGAGGCCTTCGAGAAGCGCCACGGCGTCAAGCTCGGCTTCATGTCGGTCTTCGTGAAGGCCTGCGTCGCCGCGCTGAAGGAGATCCCGGCGGTCAACGCCGAGATCGACGGCGACGACATCATCTACAAGAACCACTACGACATCGGCGTCGCGGTGGGGACCGAGCAGGGGCTGGTCGTGCCGGTGCTGCGCGGCTGCGACGCGATGAGCCTGGCCGAGATCGAGAAGGCGATCGGCGCCTATGGCCGCAAGGCGCGCGACGGCAAGATCGCGCTCGACGATCTCGCCGGCGGCACCTTCACCATCTCGAACGGCGGGATCTACGGCTCGCTGATGTCGACGCCGATCCTCAACCCGCCGCAATCCGGCATCCTCGGCATGCACAAGATCCAGAACCGGCCGGTCGCGGTCGGCGACCGGATCGAGATCCGCCCGATGATGTACCTTGCGCTGTCCTACGACCACCGCATCGTCGACGGCAAGGAAGCGGTGACGTTCCTCGTGCGCATCAAGGATGCGATCGAGGACCCGCAGCGCCTGATGCTCGACATGTGACCGGCGCCAGGCGCCCCATCGCGGAGAAGATCGATCATGGCTGGTGAGACCTACGACCTCGTCGTCATCGGCGCCGGGCCCGGGGGCTATGTCTGCGCCATCCGCGCGGCGCAGCTTGGCATGAAGGTGGCTTGCGTCGAGAAGCGCGCCACGCTCGGCGGCACGTGCCTCAATGTCGGCTGCATCCCGTCCAAGGCGCTGCTGCAGGCCTCCGAGAAGTTCCACGAGGCCGGGCACGGCCTCGCCGCGTTCGGGGTCAAGGTCGGCAAGGTCGAACTCGACCTCGCGGCGATGATGGCGCACAAGGACAAGGTGGTCGACGCCAACGTCAAGGGCGTCGAGTTCCTGTTCAAGAAGAACAAGGTCGACTGGGTCAAGGGCGCCGCGCGCATCGCGGGCCCTGGCAGGGTCGCGGTGGGCGATCGCGTGCTCGAGACCAGGGCGATCGTCATCGCGACCGGCTCGGAAGTGACGCCGCTGCGCGGCATCGCGATCGACGAGAAGCGGATAGTTTCCTCGACCGGCGCGCTCGAACTCGCGGCCGTGCCCAAGGCGATGGCCGTGATCGGCGGCGGCGTGATCGGGCTGGAGATGGCATCGGTCTGGCAGCGCCTCGGCGCGAAGGTCACGGTCGTCGAGTTCCTCGACCGTGTCCTGCCGGGCATGGACGGCGAGGTGTCGAAGCAGACCCAGCGCATCCTGGCGCGCCAGGGCATCGAGTTCCGGCTGTCGACCAAGGTGATTTCGGCCGCCGCGAACGACACCGGTGTAGCCCTAACCCTCGAGCCGGCGGCCGGTGGCGCCGCTGCGACGCTCGCGGTCGATGTCGTGCTGGTGGCGGTCGGTCGCCGTCCGCATGTCGAGGGCCTGGGACTCGCGGAGGCCGGTGTCGCGCTCGACGACAAGGGCCGCATCGCCACCGATCACGGCTTCCGCACCAGCGTACCCGGCATCTATGCGATCGGCGACGCGATCGCCGGACCGATGCTCGCCCACAAGGCCGAGGACGAGGGTGTAGCCGTCGCCGAGATCCTGGCGGGGCAGAAGCCGCACGTGAACTACGACGCCATCCCGAACGTGGTCTACACCTGGCCCGAGATCGCGGCGGTCGGCGCCACCGAGGAGCAGCTCAAGGCGGCAGGAGTCGCCTATCGCACCGGCAAGTTCCCGTTCACGGCCAATGGCCGCGCGCGCGCCATGAACATGACCGACGGCTTCGTGAAGATCCTCGCCGACGCGGCGACGGACCGGGTGCTGGGCGTCCACATCGTCGGGCCGAATGCCGGCGACCTGATCGCCGAACTGGCGCTCGCGATGGAGTTCGGCGCCTCCGCCGAGGACATCGCGCGCACCTGCCACGCCCATCCCACCCTCAACGAGACGGTCAAGGAAGCGGCTCTGGCGGTCGACGGACGTCCGATCCACATCTGAGCCGCCCGCCAGCCGCAGCCGAGCAGGAGCCCATGACGAACGCACCGATGCCCACCCAAGCCAACGCCCCGCATGTCGTGCAGGTCGATCTCGACGAGCGCGCATTCCTGTTCCCCGCGGGCAAGAGCGTCTCGCAGCTGATCTTCACCGCGTCGGGTTCCAGCGTCGGCATCGACCTGACCTTCCCGTTCAACCAGACGCGTCTGCCGCCGCGGCTGGCGACGCTGTCGGTCGAGGACGCGGCGATCCTCGCGCGGTGCCTGACCACGGCGGTCTATCTGGCGCGCACCCAGCACGCGATCTCCGAGACCATGCAGATCACCATCGACGTGCTGGCGAACGGCTATCGCCTGCAGTTCGGCGACCTGCACCGGCCGCTCGAACTGCTGCTCGGCACGGCGTGCATCTGGCGCGTCTGCCAAGGCCTGCTGCGCGCCGTCGACGTCATCTCTCCGGTGCAGTCGAACTGACCGCCGCCCCGCCGGGGACCGGCACCCAGAAAGCGTGCTTGATCCGTCCGCCCGGCCGCAAGGGCGGCTGGTCGGCGGTGCGCACGCCGCCGCAGGCGAGGATCACGCGTCGCGACGCCAGGTTGTCGTCGTCGCAGGTGATCTGGACGCGTCGCAGGGAGCTGACGGCGCCGGCCTCGCGCAGCATCAGCCGCAGCGCCGCCGTCGCCACGCCGCGCCGGCGCTGCCACGGCACCACGGCGTAGCCGATATGGCCCGAGCAATAGGACGGCAGCGCCTCGGTGCCGGGTGCGTAGCGGAAATTGATCGTGCCGCAGAACGCGCCGTCGACGATCCAGCGCACGAAGCCCGGCAGCCGCTGCACCAGCGTGCCGTCCGGCAGCCTTAGCCGCCGGCGCGGGCGCACGAGCTCGGCGAGGAAGGCTTCGGGGTCGGCGCGCAGCTCCGCCAACTGCTCGGCGCTGACGTCGCGCTCGGTATGCGGCGACCAGCCGCGTTCGAGCGCCGCCGCGAATTCCGCGAGCCAGGCCCGCGATGGCTCGACCAGCGCCACGGCGCTCATGGGCGCCTCGCGGTCTCGAACAGCGGGCTGTCGATCACCGCGACATGTGCATAGGCGTCGCGTGCCACCTGCTCGTCCGCGCGCGTGCCGTCGTCGTGGCCGTAGCGCGAGATCTGCGCCCAGAGCCGGTCGCCATGCGAGAAATGCCACCATTCCTCGGGATAGTTGACGAAGCCTCCTGCCTCCATGACCCGTGCCAGCAGGGCGCGGTTGGCGCGCGCCTCGGGCGGCAGGTCGGCGCAGTGCATGCGCACCCGGTCGGCGGGCGTGCCACGCGACGAGAAATCGCCATAGGCGCTGCCCATGTCGAGTTCGGCGCCGTCGCGCAGCAGCGTGACATCGACCGCGGCGCCGCTCTGGTGCCCGCTAGGCGCGTTCACCGGATCTGCGACGTCGCGCCGGCACAGCTCCGCGAGCGCGGCGGAATCGAGTCCGGGATGCGCGCGCGCCAGCGTCGCATAGCGCCGGTTCCAGGACGCGAATTGCTGTGCCTGCGTGCGGAAGGCGTCGAGGATGAGCAGCGCATGGCCCGGCGGCGCCGCGCCCGCGGCGCGCTGCAGCCGCGCTTCGACGTCCGGTCGCAGCCGGCGCGAGGCGGGCGGCAGCTGGGCGCGGATCGCGAGCCGCGGCCCCTCGGCGATCGGCACCAGGATCGGCGCGCGCGGATCTTGCTTCCCGTCCATTTTCGCTGTCCCCTTGCCCGTCCATCGGCGTCGCGGAGTTAATGCCATGAGCGATCTTCCCAGCAAGGCCCGCGCGGTGGTCATCGGTGGCGGCGCGGTCGGCTGCTCGGTCGCCTATCATCTGGCGAAGCTCGGCTGGACGGATGTCGTCCTGCTGGAGCGCAAGCGGCTGACCTCGGGGACGACATGGCATGCGGCGGGGCTGATCGGCCAGCTGCGCGCGACCTTCAACCTGACCAGGCTCGCGAAGTACTCGGCCGAGCTCTATGACGGGCTGGAGGCCGAGACCGGCATCGCCATCGGCTACCGGCGCAATGGCTCGCTGGGGCTGGCGCTGAGCGAGCACCGCCTCGAGGAATTCGCGCGCGGCGCATCGATGGCGTCGACCTTCGGTCTGGTCGCGGAGATGCTGCCGCCCGAGGAATGCGCGCGCCGCCATCCGCTCGCCGACATGACGGGCGTCAGGGGCGGGGTCTTCCTGCCGACCGACGGCCACGCCGACCCTGCCAATATCGCGCTGGCGCTCGCCAAGGGCGCGCGCCAGCGCGGCGTGCGGATCTTCGAGGACGTCGCCGTGACCGGCATCATGCGCGAAAACGGGCGCGTCGCCGGCGTGCGGACGACGCGCGGCATGATCACGGCGGACTACGTGGTCAATGCGGCGGGCATGTGGGGGCGCGAGGTCGGGCGGATGGCGGGTGTCAACGTGCCGCTGCACGCCTGCGAGCATTTCTATGTCGTGACCGAGCCGCATCCGGGAATTCCGCGCGACCTGCCGGTGCTGCGCGTGCCGGACGAATGCGCCTATTACAAGGAGGACGCCGGCAAGCTGCTGGTCGGATTCTTCGAGCCGAAATCCAAGCCCTGGGCCACGCATGGCATCCCCGAGGACAGCGCGTTCCTGACGCTGCCCGAGGATCTCGACCACATCGCGCCCGAGCTCGCCAAGGCGATGGACCGCGTGAAGCTGCTGCGCGAGGCGGGCATCCGCCTGTTCTTCAACGGCCCCGAGAGCTTCACGCCCGACGATCGCTACCTGCTTGGCGAGGCGCCGGAGCTGCGCAATTTCTATGTCGCCGCCGGCTTCAACTCGATCGGCATCCAGTCGGCCGGCGGTGCGGGCAAGGCGCTGGCGGAGTGGATGGAGGCCGGCGAACCGCCCTTCGACCTCGCCGACGTCGACATCCGCCGCATGTTTCCCTTCCAGGGCAACCGGCGCTATCTGCACGCGCGCGTCGGCGAGACGCTGGGCCTGCTCTACGCGGACCATTTCCCGCACCGGCATTACGAGACCGCGCGCGGCGTGCGCCATTCGCCGCTGCATGAGCGGCTCGCGGCGCGCGGCGCGTGCTTCGGCGAGGGGGCGGGCTGGGAGCGGCCGTTCTGGTTCCTGCCCCCCGACGCCGCGGCGCGCGGCGAGACGCCCGAATACCGCTATTCCTGGGGGCGCCAGAACTGGTTCGGCTACGCCGCGGCGGAGCATCGCGCGGTGCGCGAGCGTGTCGGGCTGTTCGACCTGTCGCCCTTCGGCAAGATCCGGATCGAGGGGCCGGATGCGGAGGACGTGCTGCAGAAGATCTGCGCGAACGATATCGCCGTCGAGCCTGGGCGCATCGTCTACACGCAGTGGCTGAACGCGCGCGGCGGGATCGAGGCCGATCTCACGGTCACGCGGATCTCGCAGACGCTGTTCATGGTCGTCACCTCGGCGGCAAGCCTGCCGCGCGACCTCGCCTGGCTGCGGCGGCACATGCCGGAGGAGGCGCGCTGCGTCGCGACCGACGTCACGGTGGCCGAGGCCTGCATCGCGGTGATGGGGCCGCAGTCCCGCGCGTTGCTGGCGCCGCTGGTCGACGCCGATCTCTCGAACGACGCCTTCCCCTTCGGCACGGCGCGCGAGATCGGGATCGGCATGGCGACGGCGCGCGCCCACCGGATCACCTATGTCGGCGAACTCGGCTGGGAGATCTATGTCGGTGCCGACATGGCGCGCCATGTCTTCGACGTCGTCGCCGCGCGGGGCGACGAGGTGGGCCTTGCGCTATGCGGCATGCATGTCCTCGATTCCTGCCGCATGGAGAAGGGCTATCGCCATTGGGGCCACGACATCGGCTGCGAGGACCATGTGCTGGAGGCGGGGCTCGGCTTCGCCGTGCGCAGCGGCAAGCCCGATGGCCGCTTTGGTCCCTTCATCGGCCGCGACGCGGTGCTCCGCCTTCGCGACGGGGGGCCGAAGCGCCGGCTGCTGCAGTTCCGCCTCGAGGATCCCGAGCCGCTGCTTTTCCACAACGAGCCGATCCTGCGCGACGGTCGTATCGTGGGCCGGCTGACCTCGGGCGCCTATGGCCATCATCTCGGCGCCGCGCTGGGCATGGGCTATGTGCCGGCCGAGCCGGGCGACGACGCGCGCGCGCCGCCTGACGCGCGTTGGGAGATCGAGGTCGCTGGCGCGCGCTTCGCCGCGACAGCGAGCCTGCGGCCCTTCTACGATCCCGCGTCGCTGCGGCCGAAGGCCTGAGCGGCAAGAACCCGCCCCCTCCGCCGGCCGCTCGCGCGGCCGTCACCTCCCGCGCATCGGGGAGGACGCACGAAACGCGCGCGGCGCGACATGCGGCGGCGCGGCGGCAGTCCCTTTCGATTCAGTCCGCGCCCATCTTGCGCTAGGCTTCAAGGTCTCCAGGGGGGAGGGCGGCATGCGTGCGAAGATCCGCGGGACCGAGATCTATTTCGATGTCGAAGGCAGCGGCCTGGTGCCCGACGGGGATCGCATGGCCGAGCGGCCGGTGGCCTTCGTCATCCATGGCGGGCCAGGTGGCGATCATTCCGGTTTCAAGCCGGGTTTCTCGTCGCTGGCCGAGCGCATGCAGCTCGTCTATTTCGACCATCGCGGCCAGGGCCGCTCGGCCAAGGGCGACCCGGCCACCTACACGCTCGACGAGAATGTCGAGGACATGGAGGCGCTGCGCCTTCATCTCGGCCTCGGCCCGATCGTCAGCATCGGCACCAGCTATGGCGGCATGGTCGCCATGGCGCATGCGGCGCGCTATCCGGCCTCGGTTTCCCATCTCGTCCTTGTCGTCACCGCGGCGCATGCCGGCTTCAACGCCCGCGCGCGGCAGATCGTGGCCGAGCGCGGGACGCCCGAGCAGCGGGAGGTCGCGGCGCAGCTCTGGGCCGGGCAACTCGACACGCCCGAGAAGCTGCGACGGTATTACGAGGTCATGGGCCCGCTCTATTCGCGCCGCCACGACCCCGTTGCCGCGAAGGCAGGGCGAGATCGCGGCATCCTCTCGCCCGAAGCCCTCAACCGCGCCTTCGCGCCGGGCGGGTTCCTGCAGAGCTACGATCTGCGGCCCGAGCTCGGGCGCATCACGGCCCCGACCCTGATCCTCGCCGGCCGGCACGACTGGATCTGCCCGCCGGAATTCTCCGAGGAGATCCATCGCCTGATCCCGGGTTCCGACCTGCGGATCTTCGAGGAGAGCAGCCATTCGATCCGCGGCGACGAGCCGCGCAAGCTGCTCGACGTCATCGCCGGTTTCATCGTCTACCGCGCCGGCTGAGGGATTGCGTCCATGCGTATGTTCGTCGCCGCACTTGGCACCGAGACCAATACCTTCGCGCCGCTGCCCGTCGACCGCGCGGCCTTCGAACGCGCCTTCTATGCGCCGCCGGGCAGGCATCCCGCCACCCCGACCTTGACTACCGCGCCGGTCGTGGCCGCCCGGACGCGCGCCGCGCGCGACGGCTTCACGCTGATCGAGGGGACCGCCGCCTGGGCCGAACCTGCGGGTCTGGTCGCGCGCGGCGCCTATGAGAGCCTGCGCGACGAGATCCTGGACCAGTTGCGCGCGGCGATGCCGGTCGACATCGCGCTTTTCGGCCTGCATGGCGCGATGGTCGCGGACGGCTACGAGGATTGCGAGGGCGATCTTCTGTCGCGGGCGCGGGAGATCGTCGGTCCCAA
>JBIKXN010000469.1:0-3181 GCA_044355765.1 Alphaproteobacteria bacterium | reverse complement strand
TCATGGCGTGCACGACGTCCATCGGGCCGGGGGCGACGAACATGGTGACGGCGGCCGCGGTCGCTCATGCCAACCGCCTGCCGCTGCTGCTCGTCCCCGGCGACGTCTTCGCCAACCGGCGGCCCGACCCAGTCCTGCAGCAGATCGAGGATTTTGGCGATCCCACCGTCACCGCGAACGACTGCCTGCGACCCGTCTCCCGGTTCTGGGACCGGATCGCGCGCCCCGAGCAGCTACTGGCATCGCTGCCCCAGGCGCTCGCCACACTTCTGGACCCGGTGTCCTGCGGTCCGGCGACGCTGGCGTTCTGCCAGGACGTCCAGACCGAGGCGGCGGAGTTCCCGGACGCCTTCTTCGAGCCGCGTGTCCATCGGGTGCGACGGCCGCAGCCCGATCCGGCCGAACTGGACGACGCCGTCGCCAGGCTTTCCCCCGCGCGCGCGCCGCTGCTCGTGGCCGGCGGCGGCGTGCTCTACGCGGCAGCCGCCGACGCGCTGGACCGCTTCGCCCGCGCGACCGGTATCCCCGTCGCCGAGACCCAGGCCGGGAAGGGCGCTCTGCCCTGGAATCACCCCAACGCGGTCGGCGCGATCGGTGTGACCGGCAGCGCCGCCGCCAATGCGCTCGCGCGCGAGGCGGATCTGGTGCTGGCGGTCGGCACGCGGCTGCAGGACTTCACCACCGGCAGCCGAGCGCTGTTCGGGCGTTCCGGCGCCGGGCTTATCCAGCTCAATGTCGCGCCCTTCGACGCATCCAAGCACGAGGCGGTGCCGCTCGTCGCCGATGCCCGCGCCGGGCTGGATGCGCTCGCGCGGGCCCTTGCAGGATGGCGCGTACCGGACCGCTGGAGCGCGCGCGCCGCCACGACCGTCGTCGCCTGGAATGCGAGCGTCGAGGCGGCGACACGGGCCGCCGACGACGAAACGGCCGCGCCGAGCGACGCGCATGTGCTAGGCGTGGTGAACGGCTTCGCGCGAGACGACAGCACGGTGGTCTGCGCCGCGGGCGGACTGCCCGGCGAGTTGCACAAGCTCTGGCGCGCGGCCGGTCCGGGTGCCTACCATGTCGAGTATGGCTATAGCTGCATGGGGTACGAGATCGCCGGCGGACTCGGCGTGAAGCTCGCCCGGCCGGAGCGCGAGGTCCTCGTGCTGGTCGGCGACGGCAGCTACCTGATGATGAACTCCGAGATCGCGACCTCGGTCGCGCTTGGCGCAAAGCTGCTGATCGTCGTGCTCGACAATCGCGGATTCGGTTGCATCAACCGCCTCCAGCAGGCCTGCGGCGGCGCGCCGTTCAATAACCTCTTCGGCGCCGACCTGCCGATGCCCGCGATCGATTTCGTCGCCCATGCGCGCAGCCTCGGCGCCGTCGCCGAGAAGGTGCCGTCGCTGCGCGAACTGGGGCCCGCGCTCGAGCGCGCGCGGCGCGCCCAGAGTACCGCGGTCGTGGTGATCGACACCGATCCCGTGCATGCGACCGGCGTCGGCGGTGCCTGGTGGGACGTCGCGGTGCCGGAAACTTCGGCGCGCGCCGAGGTCAGAAGCGCGCGCGTTGCCTATGCGGAAAGGATCGCGGCCAGGGACGGCTGAGGATCACTCGGCCTGGCGGCGTCGCCACTGCGACGGGCGTTCGAAACCGCTCGCCCAGAGTCCGGCCCCGGCGGCGCGGGCTCTCTCCTCGGCCGACCGGAAATCGCGACCCCGGGCCCCTTCGAGCGCGGCGGCAAGGCCGCTCTCGACGAGCCACGTGCCGAGGTCCCTGCCGCGCGCGGCGCATGTCGCCAGCACGCGGTCGTATCGGTCGCGGCCGAGCGGCCGGCACAGGACGACCTCGCCGGCGATGAACTCGGCCAGCGCCGCGCGGACCTGTAGCCCGCAACGCGTTTCGCCGCCGCGGCCGTCGGCGCAGGCCTGACCGAGTTCCGGCGCGTCGATTCCGGCGAGACGGATGCGCGTGCCGGAGACCTCGAGCGTGTCGCCGTCGACGACGCGGGCGGCGCCGGAGATCGGCGCGGCACCGAACACCGCGTCGACCGTCGCCTCGATCCAGGGCGTGGCGACGATGGCTGTCGCCGTGCCGACGACCAGGACCGCGGCGCCTAGTGGCAGCGCGAGGCCGCGCGGCAGTTTCATCCCGGCGGCCGGAAAGCCGGGCCGCCGCCATGCAGCCGCAGGCCCGGCCGCAACCGCGCGAAGGGAAGGGCAGCGGGGTTCATCGACGACAGGCCGGGCGCATCGACCTCGACGATGCGCTCGGCGATCGGCGCGAAATCGGCACGATAATGGTTGGTCGACTTGACGACGACGACGCGATGCTCGGCCGGTTCGATGCCGGCGTGACGGAAATACGCCTGATCGAGGCACTGGGTACGCCCCTCGGCGACCACGATCGCGACGCCGCCGATCCGCAGACGCGCAACCTTGCCGAGATCCGCGGTGTTGCCCCGCATCATCGGCCCGGTGAGCGCGAAGGGGCCGTCGGCGAGTTTCTCGACGACGAAAGCGCCCTGCAGCGGGCGGTGGCCGGCGACCAGCTTGCCACCGAGGGCGAGTTCGATGCGTACGCCTTCCCCGGCGGCATGCGCGGCGCGCGCCGCCTCGGGATCGTGCAGGATCGCGACCACCGCGTCGTCGACGCCCGCCGCGACGAGCGCTTCGAGGACGCCGACCGTGTCCGAGGTCGCGCCGCCGCCCGCGTTGTCCTGGACGTCGGCAAGGATGACCGGCCTGCCGGGCGGTTGCTGCAGGGCGATGCGGATCGCTTCGGCCGGGGGGACCAGACCGACACCGAACGCCGCTTCTTGCGCCTCGACCGCGCGCGCCAGCCGGGCCGCCGCCGCGGCTGCCGCGGCTTGGTCCTCGCCATAGGCGATCACCGTGGGGCCGTTCATCGGGATGTCGGCCAGATGGAAGCCCATGTTGAAGCTCATCGACACGATGCCAGGCATCCGCGCTTCGATCGCCTCGAGATCGGCATAGAAGCCGCGCGCGGGCTCGGTCATCGTGCTCTGGCGATGGGGCGGCATGATGAACCCGATCCGTTCGACCGCGACGGCGGGCCTGCGTCCGGTCGACAGGCACCAGCGAATGAGGGCATGCGCCCGCGCGCCGGTGGCGCGCATGTCGACATGCGGATAGGTGCGGTAGGAGACCAGCGCGCTGGCGGCTGCGATCATGCC
>JBIKXN010000468.1:0-3186 GCA_044355765.1 Alphaproteobacteria bacterium | reverse complement strand
CGGGCGGCGGCGTTCCGGTCAACATCTTGTCGTTCACCAAGACCGGCACACCGCATCTTGTAACTGGTTCGCGGTCGCCTCGTGATCTCAGGCTTTGGATCGCAGCGATCGGACGCGAATCGGGCAGGGACGATGAGTCGGCTCCGGAAGACAAGAAACGACGAGATTCAAGAAAGCGGAGAGTTGCACATGCGGATCGTCCGGCGCTTCACGACCCAGGGCCAAGACGCCTACGCCGCGGTCGCGTTCACCACGACCAATTCCGAGATACGCAATCCCGATGGATCGGTGGTGTTCGAGGCCCGGGACATCGAGGTCCCGGCGCATTGGTCCCAGGTCGCCTGCGACGTGCTGGCGCAGAAATACTTCCGCAAGCGCGGCGTGCCGGCGAAGCGTCGGCCGGTCGCCGAGGCCGACCTGCCGGCATGGCTCTGGCGCCAGGAAGCCGACACCGAAGCCCTGGCCCGCGAACCCGAGACCGCGCGCATGCGCGGCGAGCGTTCCGCCAAGGAGGTGTTCGACCGACTGGCCGGTACCTGGACCTACTGGGGCTGGAAGGGCGGCTATTTCGACACCGAGGCGGACGCGCGCAGCTATTTCGACGAGATGCGCTACATGCTCGCCGCCCAGATCGCGGCACCGAACTCGCCGCAATGGTTCAACACCGGCCTGCACTGGGCCTACGGCATCGACGGCCCCAGCCAGGGTCATTTCTATGTCGACTTCAAGACCGGCGAACTCACCCGCTCGGCATCCTCGTACGAGCATCCCCAACCGCATGCCTGCTTCATCCAGTCGGTGGCCGACGACCTCGTCAACGAGGGCGGCATCATGGACCTGTGGGTGCGCGAGGCGCGGCTGTTCAAGTACGGGTCGGGCACCGGATCGAATTTCTCCAGGCTGCGCGGCGAGGGAGAGCGACTTTCGGGCGGCGGCAAGTCGTCTGGCCTGATGAGCTTCCTGAAGATCGGCGACCGCGCCGCCGGCGCGATCAAGTCCGGCGGCACCACGCGCCGCGCCGCCAAGATGGTCACCGTCGACATCGACCATCCGGACATCGAGACCTACATCAACTGGAAGGTGATCGAGGAGCAGAAGGTCGCGGCTCTGGTCGCGGGATCGAAGCTCTGCAACCGGCACCTCAACGCCATCATGGCCGCGTGCCAGCGCGATGCCGGCGACGCGGGCTTCGACCCCAAGGTCAACCGCAACCTGCGCCAGGCGATGGTGGCCGCGCGCAAGGCGCTGATCCCGGAAAACTACATCCAGCGGGTGATCGAGTTCGCGCGCCAGGGCTATGCGTCGATCGACTTTCCGACCTACGACACGGACTGGGATTCGGAAGCCTATCTGACGGTGTCGGGCCAGAACTCGAACAACTCCGTGCGCGTCACCAACGCCTTCCTCGAGGCGGTCGATGCCGGAGGCGACTGGACGCTGACCCGACGTCTGGACGGCAAGCCGCACAAGACGCTGAAGGCGCGCGACCTGTGGGAGCAGATCGCGCATGCCGCCTGGGCGTCCGCGGATCCCGGACTGCAATACGACACCACCATCAACGAGTGGCACACCTGCCCGAACTCGGGCCGGATCAACGCGTCGAATCCGTGCTCGGAGTACATGTTCCTCGACGACACCGCCTGCAACCTCGCCTCGATCAACCTGCTGGCGCTGCGGCGGGCCGACGGGAAATTCGATGTCGCGGCCTTCGAGCATGCCTGCCGGCTGTGGACGGTGACCCTCGAGATCTCGGTGCTGATGGCGCAGTTCCCGTCGCGCGAGATCGCCCAGCTGTCCTACGAGTACCGCACGCTCGGCCTCGGCTTCGCCAATATCGGCGGGCTGCTGATGGCGATGGGCCTGCCCTATGACAGCGACGCTGGGCGCGCCATCTGCGCCGCGGTCTCGGCGATCATGACCGGCGTGTCCTACGCGACCTCGGCCGAGATGGCCGAGGAGCTCGGCGCCTTCCCCGGCTACGCGGCGAACCGCGACGAGATGCTGCGCGTCATCCGCAACCACCGCCGCGCCGCGCATGGCGAGGCCGCGGGCTACGAGGGACTGTCGATCCTGCCCGTGCCGATCCGCGCCGGCGACTGCCCGGATGCCGAACTCGTCGCGGCCGCGCGCCGCGCCTGGGATCGCGCGCTCGAACTCGGCGAGGCGCATGGCTATCGCAACGCCCAGGCGACGGTGATCGCGCCGACCGGCACGATCGGCCTGGTGATGGATTGCGACACCACCGGCATCGAACCCGACTTCGCCCTGGTGAAGTTCAAGAAGCTCGCCGGGGGCGGCTACTTCAAGATCATCAACCGCGTGGTTCCCGAGGCCCTGCGCACGCTCGGCTATCCCAAGGACCGGATCGACGCGATCGTCGGCTACGCCGTCGGTCACGGCACGCTCGCCGGCTCGCCCGCGATCGGCCATGACGCGCTGCGCGCCAAGGGTTTCGGCGAGGCGCAGATCCAGCAGCTCGAATCGGCGCTCAAGGGCGCCTTCGACATCAAGTTCGCCTTCAACAAATGGACGCTGGGCGAGGAGTTCTGCATCGCCGGGCTCGGCTTCGCCAAGACGCAGCTCGACGACGTCGGTTTCGACATGCTGTCGGCGCTCGGCTTCAGCCGCGCCGAGATCGAGGCGGCGAACACCTATTGCTGCGGCTCGATGACGCTGGAAGGCGCGCCGCATCTCAAGGCCGAACATCTTCCCGTCTTCGACTGCGCAAATCCCTGTGGCCGCAACGGCAAGCGCTTCCTGTCGGTGGACAGCCACATCCGGATGATGGCGGCGTCGCAGCCCTTCATCTCCGGGGCGATCTCCAAGACCATCAACATGCCGAACAACGCGACGGTCGAGGCCTGCAAGGACGCGTATCTTCTGTCCTGGCGTCTCGCCCTCAAGGCGAACGCGCTCTATCGCGACGGGTCGAAGCTGTCGCAGCCGCTCGCCGCCGTCGTCGGCGACGACGCGGCGGTGGACACCGCGGAGGAAATCGCAGCCGCGCCTGCGGCCGCCAAGGCGACCGCGGTCGTCGAGCGGGTCGTCGAACGCATCGTCGAGAAGATCGCCGTCGCGGAACGCATGCGTCTGCCCAACCGCCGCAAGGGCTACACCCAGAAAGCCAATGTCGGCGGCCACAAGGTCTATCTGCGCACCGGCGAGTACGAGGACGGCCGCATCGGC
>JBIKXN010000467.1:0-3195 GCA_044355765.1 Alphaproteobacteria bacterium | reverse complement strand
ACGGGGAGCGACGGCGCGGACAGGAAGTTCGTGACCGTCGATGCCGCGAAGGCCGTCTGCAGCACCTGGGTCTGGCCGCTGGCGTTCTCGATCACCATCGAGCCCGAGGGCTGCGACGGATTCTGGGGATCGGGGAACAGGGTGAAGGTGTTCGGCGCGCCCTGCCCCTGCACGTTGCCGCCGCCGATGGTCCCGCGCACGCCGATGGTCGCGACGGGCGTGCGGATCGTCATCGGCGTCTGGCCAGGCGCCGTCGACGCCTGCATCAGCGGATCCTGCTGCAGCTTGTTGATGTCCCCCGAGGCGAACAGGAAGGCGCCCTGAAGCACCGACAGGTTCAGCACGCCGCGCCGCGCGCCCGGATCGAAGGCGAAACGGTCCAGCAGCATGCGGCCGTTTTCGTTGAGCGACATCGTCGTGCGGTCGGCGAAGACGATACCGACCGCGCTGCGCCCGGAGGTCTGCAGCAACTCGCCCTGGAAGACTTCGTCGCCGACCTGCAATTCGCGTCGCGTGCCGTCCGGCCGCAGCGCCGTCACCGTGCCGGTGATGCGCTCGACGCGGCCGATCGGTCCGGCATCCGATGCCGCCGCCGGCGCGCCGCCGGCCTGCGCCAGCTGCACCGGGCCCATTGCGCGCGCGAGCGACAGCGCAAGATCGCCCTCGACACGATGCCCCTCGTCCGAAACCAGCAGCGGCGGATCGGCCTGTACGAAATAGCCGCGGATCACCACCACGCGACCGTCGTCGCCGGTCAGCACCAGATCGTCGCCGCGTCGCGCATAGCTCGCCTGCAGCAGGAACTCGCCGCCCGGTATCGTCACCGTCCCGCCCGCGGAGGCGTCCAGCTCGACGCGCGACCCCGCGCCCGAACCGGAATCGAAAGGCGCGCGCGCGGCGCGCGACGGGTTCGTCTCAGTCATGAAACACTCTCCGGGAAACCGGTCGAAGGATCGCCCATGATGCAATGGGCATCAACAAGATATCGGGTATCGGCGCGGGTCATCGAACGGATGACCGGCGGGCGGCGGCGCAGGCCGCTATGGCCAGGAACTGGCCGGCGTCGAGGCTGGCCCCGCCGACCAGGGCACCGTCGACCTGGTCCAGCGCGAACAGCGCGGCGGCGTTGTCGGGTTTCACGGACCCGCCATACAGGATCGAAAAGTCCCGGCCGGCACCGGACAGCGCATCGATCTCGGCGCGGATCCAGCCATGCGCCTCATCCGCCTGGGCGGGCGTGGCGTTCCGCCCCGTGCCGATCGCCCAGACCGGCTCGTAGGCGACCACGATCTGTCCGGGCGTGGCGCCGTCCGGCCAGGATCCGCGCAGCTGCGCGGCCAGCACGGCGCGGGTCTGCCCGGCGTCGCGCTCGGCCAGGGTCTCGCCGATGCACAATATCGCGCGCAGCCCCGCTCGGCGTGCGGCCTCGGCCTTGGCCCGGACATCGGCGTCGCTTTCGCGGTGCAGCATCCGCCGCTCGGAATGGCCGACAATGACGAAACGACAGCCGATATCGGCCAGCATTTCGGCCGCCACGTCGCCTGTGAACGCGCCGGACTCGCGGGCGTGGCAATCCTGGCCGCCGAGCAGCACCGGCCCGCCCGCAAGCTCTACGCCGATGGTGCCGAGCAGCGGCGCGGGCGGACAGACCACCAGGGTCGCCCCGGCCTGCCCCGCCCCGGCCCGTATCGCCGCCGCAAGGCTGCGCGCGGCGGCGATCCGGCCGTTCATCTTCCAGTTGCCGACGACGAAAAATCCACGCCCCACGCGCAAAACTCTCCCATAGGGTCCGGTCCCGCGGCGGCGGTGCCGGGACAGAATCGGAAAAAATCGTCGACAGGTTAAGGGATAACCCGGCGACCGCGAAGCCCGGAGCGCCTGCCGAAATCATTGCCGCTGCCGCCCCGGCCTCCCTATAGTCCGCGGCCCCGCGAGGAAACCCCAATGCTGCAGACCATCCGAGAGAAGACCGCTGGCGTCGTCGTCAAGGTCCTGTTCCTGTTCCTGGTCCTGTCCTTCGCGGTCTGGGGGATCGGCGATTATCGGTTCCTGCAGCGCGGCGACACGCCGGCCATCGCCATCGGCGGCGATCCGGTGCCGGCGGAGGTGCTGCGCCAGGAATTCCAGCGCGATCTCGACCGGTTGCGCCGGAGCATCGGCGACGTCGACCGCGATCTGATCCGCCAGTTCGGCCTCGCGACCCAGACCGTCGAGCGGGTGGCCAACCAGTGGACGCTCGATCGCGCGGCCGAGCGCCTGGCGCTGGTCGTCAGCGACGACGTGGTCCGCCAGCGCATCCAGGCCGATCCTGGCTTCCGCAGCAACGGCGTCTTCGACGCGATCGCCTTCCGGCGCCTGCTGCAGGAGAACGGCTACAGCGAACAGCGCTATGTCGAACTGGCGCGCGGCGACGCCGCCCGCGCGGCGCTGGTCGAGTCCGTCACCATCGGCGCCTCGGCGCCGCGGACCGTCGCCGAACTGCTCTACCGCCACCGCGAGGAGAAGCGGCGCGGCACGGCGATCCGCATCCCCGCCAGCGCCATGCCCGACCCCGGCGCGCCGACCGAGGCCCAGCTGACGGCGGTCTACGAGGCCAATGCCGAGCGCTTCACCGATCCCGAACTGCGCGGCGGCATCGTCGTGCGCATCGGCATCGACGAAGTCCGCGCCGCGGTGCCGATCGACGACGCGCAGCTGCGCGCCGAATTCGATGCGCGCAAGCGCGACTTCTCCACGCCGGAGCGCCGCACGCTCGAGCTGATCCGATTCGACGACGCGGCCGCAGCCGTGGCAGCGCGGCGCAAGCTCGAGGAAGGCGCGGATTTTCTCGCCGTCGCGGCCGAGGCCGGCCAGTCGCCCGAACAGGTCCGCGCCTTCGGCCGGGTCGCGCAGTCGAGCCTGCCGCGCGAACTCGCGGCCCCCATCTTCGCGCTGCCGCAGGACGTCGCCAGCGCGCCGATCGAGACGGCGCTCGGCGTGTTCCTCGCCCGCACAACCGCGATCGAAGCCGCGGTCGAGCCCGGCTTCGAGGCGCTGCGCGGGCGGCTGGCGGAAGAACAGGTCCAGCGCAACGCGACCGAGATCGCCTATCGCACCGCGACGCGGATCGAGGAGCTTCTCAACGAAGGCAGGCCGTTGCAGGACGCGGCTGCGGCGGCGGGCATCGCGGTGCTGCCGGTCGAGGCGGTCGACAAT
>JBIKXN010000466.1:0-3202 GCA_044355765.1 Alphaproteobacteria bacterium | reverse complement strand
TTCATCATTAAAGTACCACAACCATACTCGGCCGGGGGAGTCGAATCCGCGCGCTCACAGGAAGCTGTAGGGATCGATATCGATCTGCAACCTGACGGAGTTCGGAACAGATATATCTTTCAACCATGAGTCGATCAGACCCTGTACCTGCGCGTCCCGCGGCGCGCGCAGCAGGAAGCGCCGGCGGTGCCGTCCGCGCAGCATCGCCAGCGGCGCCGGCGCTGGCCCCAGCGTGTCGATGCCCGGGCCCCGCGGCGCGCGCCGGGCCAGGTCGCGGCAGACGCGATCGAGCGGCCCGGGATCGCGCCCGGTCAGGATCAGCGCCGCGAAGCGGCCGAAGGGCGGCAGCGCGAGGCGCTCGCGCGCCGCGATCTCGCCGGCGATGAAGCCGTCGCGATCGCCCTCGGCCAGGGCCTGCATCGCCGGATGCTCGGGCGCATGGGTCTGCAGCAGCACATGCCCCGGGCGCTCGGCGCGGCCGGCGCGGCCGGCGACCTGGTGCAGCAGCTGATAGGTCCGCTCGCCCGCGCGCAGGTCGCCGCCCGCGAGGCCCAGATCGCCGTCGACGATGCCGACCAGCGTCAGGCCGGGGAAATGATGCCCCTTGGCGACGATCTGCGTGCCGATCAGCAGGTCGATCTCGCCGGCGGTCATGCGGGCGACGAACTCCGAGGCCGCGCGCGGCCCCGCGATCGTGTCCGACGTCATGACCTCGATGCGCGCGGCGGGAAACAGCGCGCGCGCCTCCTCGGCGACGCGCTCGACGCCGGGCCCGCAGGGCGCGAAACGGTCTTCCGCGCCGCAGGCCGCGCAGCTGCGCGGCAGCGCCGCGCCATGTCCGCAATGATGGCACTGCAGACGCCCGCTCAGCCGGTGTTCGACCAGCCAGGCGGTGCAGTGCGGGCATTGCAGGCGGTGACCGCAAGCGCGGCACAGGGTCAGCGGCGCATAGCCGCGCCGGTTGAGGAACAGCATCGACTGCTCCCCGGCGGCGAGCCTCTGCGCGATCGCGTCGCGCAGCCGCGGCCCCAGCCAGTGCCGCGGCGGCGGTGGCTCGCGCCGCAGATCGACCAGTTCGATGCGCGGCAGCCGCGCGCCGCCATGGCGTGCGGGCAGATGCACCGCGCGGTAGCGGCCGCGCGCGACATTGACCACGGTCTCGATCGACGGCGTGGCCGAGACCAGGACGATCGGCAGGTCGCCGAGCCGCGCGCGCACCACGGCCATGTCGCGGGCGTGATAGATCACGCCCTCTTCCTGCTTGAAGGCCTGCTCGTGCTCCTCGTCGACCACGATCAGGCCGAGATCGCGATAGGGCAGGAACAACGCCGAGCGCGCGCCCACCACGACGCGCGCGGTGCCGTCGGCGGCCGCGCGCCAGGTGCGCAGACGCTGGCCCTGCGCGAGTTCCGAATGCCAGCTCGCCGGCGCGGCGCCGAAACGCGCCGCGAAACGCGCCAGCCACTGCGCGCTCATCGCGATCTCGGGCAGCAGCACCAGCGCCTGGCGGCCCGCGCGCAGCGCCGCGGCGATGGCCTCGAAATAGACCTCGGTCTTGCCCGCGCCCGTGACGCCGTCGAGCAGCGTGACCGCATAGCCGCCGCCGACGCCCGCCGCGAGCGCCCGCGCGGCCGCGTCCTGCGCCGCGGAAAGGGCAGGACCGGGATGCGCGCCGTCGGGTCCAGGCGGAGCGCGGTCCCGCATCGGGGCGCCGACGAGCAATCGGGCCTCCGCCATCGCGCGCACCACGCCGGCGCCGACCCCGGCGCGCAGCGCGATATCGGCGATGCTCGCGGCCGCCGCGGCATCGGCCATCGCGGCGATCACCCGGCGACGCGCGGGCGTCAGCCGCTTCGCTCCCGGTTCGGCGATCGGCATGTCCGCGCCCGGCGCCAGGATCCAGCCCTGCACCGGCGCGACCGGCTCGATCGCCTCGGGCACGCTCATCGCCATGCGCAGCACCGCGCCGGGCGGAGACATCGTGTAGTTCGCGACCCAGTCGACGAAGCGACGCGCGGCCTCCGGCAGGCGCGCGCCGCCGATCCGGGCGATGACGTCCTTCAGACGCCGCGGCGCGCCGGCATCGGCGCCGGGCACACCATCCCAGACCACGCCGACGGCCACGCGATTGCCCAGCGGCACGCGCACGAAGTCGCCCGGCCGGAGGTCCAGGCCGGGATCGGCGCGATAGTCATAGGCGCCGGCGAGCGGCAGGGGCAGCAGCACCTGCAGCACCCGGCGTTCGTCGGTACTAGCCGCGATGGTCATCGGCCCGGACTTTACGCGGGCGGGCGCGCTATGGCACACCCCAAGCGCGCGGGTCGGCCGCGCCTGGACAGGATGGCGGGCACGGACATGAAGTTCTTCATCGACAGCGCCGATCTCGGCGAATTGCGCGACCTCGCCGGCACCGGCCTGGTCGACGGCGTCACCACGAACCCGTCGCTGATCGCCAAATCCGGCCGCAACATGCTCGACGTGATCGCCGAGATCTGCACGCTGGTGCCCGGCCCGGTCAGCGCCGAGGTCACTGCCACCGATCATGCGACCATGCTGGCCGAGGGCCGCAAGCTCGCCGCCATCGCGCGCAACGTCGCGGTCAAGGTGCCGCTGACGCCGGACGGCCTCAAGACCTGCAAGGTCCTGGCCGGCGAGGGCACGATGGTCAACGTGACGCTGTGCTTCTCGCCCGCGCAGGCGATCCTGGCGGCGAAAGCCGGGGCCGCGTTCATCTCGCCCTTCGTCGGAAGGCTCGACGACATCGGCACCGACGGCATGCAGCTGATCGCCGACATCGTCGAGATCTACGGCGCCTATCCGGCGATCCGCACGGAGGTGCTCGTCGCCTCGGTGCGCCATCCCGTCCATGTCGTCGCCGCCGCCAGGCTCGGCGCGCATGTCGCCACGCTGCCGCCCAACGTCCTGCGGCAGATGTACCAGCATCCGTTGACCGACAAGGGTCTCGCCGCCTTCCTCGCCGACTGGCGGAAGACCGGCCAGTCGATCCTGGGCTGACGCGGCTTGTCGGAGCCGGGCGCCGCGCATCGCACGCCGGCCGCCGCCGGCCCCGACGACGAATCGGTCGCCGCGTATCTCGCGCGGCATCCCGATTTCCTTGTCCGCCATCCCGACCTTCTGCACGCCCTGACCCCGGTCGAGGCACGCCACGGCGCGGGCGTCGCAGATTTCCAGCGTTTCGTCG
>JBIKXN010000465.1:0-3209 GCA_044355765.1 Alphaproteobacteria bacterium | reverse complement strand
GCCCTTCCGGTCGAAGACGGCAACGGGCTTTCGCCGGGACCGTCGCGCGCGCCGGCGGGAGGCGCGCCGCGCCAGCCCGCCCACGAAGAGGATCGCGCGCCGCGCCGCCGCGGCGATTTCGGTCGACACAGGAACCGGCGCGCGGCCTGATCGCGCGCGATCCGCAACCGGGAGCCTTGCGCATGGCCAAGGAAGATCTGCTCGAGTTCGAAGGCGTGGTGCTCGAGGCGCTGCCCGATGGTCGTTTCCGGGTGAAGCTGGAAAACGGCCACGAGGTCGTCGCCTACACCGCGGGCAAGATGAAAAAGGCGCGGATCCGCACCCTGTCGGGCGACCGCGTCACCGTGGAGATGACGCCCTACGACCTCGACAAGGGGCGTCTGGTGTTCCGCCACAAGGACGAGCGGGCGATGCCGGCACATTCCGGCGGATATCGCCCGCCGCGGCGGCGGTGACGCGGGCCGCCGGCCGGGGCCTCGCCGCGCAGGCGCGGTTGCGCTAGAAGGGCGGCGATGTTCCGCCTGCCGCCCTGGGGCCGCGCGCTGGTCGTCGCCGGCGTCCTCGCCGGCATCGCCTATGTCGCGCTCAACCGCGACGCGATGCATGTCGAGGGGCTTACGGACTTCATCGACGAGCATCCCGGGCTGATGCCGGCGGTGTTCGTCGCGGTGCATGTCGCGGCATCGCTCGCGTTCCTGCCGCGCGGCGCCCTGGCGCTTGCGGCCGGCGCGCTGTTCGGCTTCGCCTGGGGAACGGTCTGGGCCGTCGTCGGGTCGATGGCCGGCGCGCTGGCGGGGTTTCTTCTTGCCCGCTTCGTCAACGCCGACATGCTGCGGGCCGAACGGACGCCGATGATCGGCGGGCTGCTGCGCCGCGCCGAGACCGGCGGCTGGCGTCTCGTTCTCGTGGCGCGTCTGCTGCCGGTCCTGCCGCATAGCCTGGTCAACTACGTACTCGGCCTGAGCCGGATCCCGGCCCGCGACTTCGTGATCGGATCGCTGCTGGGCATGCTGCCGCAGACCGTCGCCTTCGTGCAGTTGGGCGAGGCGGGCGCATCCGCGGCAAGCGGCGAACATTTCCTCGGTTCGCTCGTCTGGGGCGCCGGCCTGCTGCTGGCGGCCGCCGCGGTCCCCCGGCTCGTGCCGCGCCGATGGCGGCGATGACGACCGGCATCGCCGATGTCCTTGCGCGGCTGCTCGACGCCGTGCCGGGCGAGGATGTCAGCCTGTCCGAGATCCTGGAGCGGCTGGGAGGGCGCGGCTACGGCATCGCGATGTTCCTGCTCGCGGCGCCCAATCTGACGCCGGGCCCGAGCTTGCCCGGGTTCTCGACCATCTTCGGACTGCCCATGCTGGCGCTCGCCGTCGGCATGGCGCTCGGCTGGCCGAGCCCGAGGCTGCCGCGGCTGATCGGCGCGCGCCGCGTCTCGCGGGCGCGGCTGGCGCGCATGATCGGACTGATGATGCCGATCGCCGCGCGCGCCGACCGCGTCCTGCGCCCGCGCCTGCCGGGGCTGGCCGCGGCGCACCGCATCAACGGCATCGCCTTCGCGGTGCTGGCGGCGCTGCTGGTGCTGCCCTTTCCCTTCGTCAGCCTCGCCGCCGGCGCTGCCGCGCTGCTGCTCGCTGCCGGGTTGCTGGCCGAGGACGGCTATGCGGTGGCGCTCGGACATGCGGGGCTTGTCGCCAGCCTCGCCCTCTACGCCGCCTTCGCCTGGCTCGCCTACGCGGCGCTGGCGGCGGTCTGAGACGGGACCGGCGTTGCGCGACGGCCGCCGCTGCCGCTAGAACGCTCGGCGAGCATGCGCACCCTCTATCATCTCTGGCTCAGCCCCTTCGCGCGCAAGGTACGCATCGCGCTGCGCGAGAAGAACCTGGCCTGCGATCTCAAGGTCGAGAAGGTCTGGGAGCGGCGCGAGGATTTCCTGGCGCTGAACCCGGCCGGTACGGTGCCGGTGCTGGTCGACGAGACCGGCGCGGTCATCTGCGATTCCAGCGTGATCTGCGAGTATCTGGACGAGGCCTATCCCGAGATCGGCCTGCTTCCCGGTGGGCCCGCCGAGCGGGCCGAGGCGCGTCGGCTGGCGGCCTGGTTCGACCAGCGTTTCGCGCGCGAGGTGTCGGACAACCTCTATCGCGAGAAGATGCTCAAGCGTTTCCTTGGGCTGGGCGAGCCCAATTCCTCCGCGGTGCGCGCGGGCTACGCGAATATCCGCTACCACCTCGACTATATCGGTTGGCTCGCCGAGCGTCGGCGCTTCCTGGCCGGCGACCAGTTCGGGTTGGCCGACATCGCCGCCGCGGCGCAGCTATCGACCCTCGACTATATCGGCGATGTCCCTTGGGACGAGCATGAAGGGGCCAAGCAGTGGTACGCGCGGATCAAGTCGCGTCCGTCGTTCCGGCCGATCCTCGCCGACCATATTCCGGGCGCGCCGCCGCCGCGCCACTACGCCAATCTGGATTTCTGACGCGCCGCGTCGCGCTCAGCGCGCCGCCGGCGGACGGGTCCCGAGTTCCAGGTCCTCGATCTGCGCGCGCGCGGCGTCGCCGCTGGGCCCGTCGGGATCGGCGGCGAGCACCCGTATCCAGGCCGCGCGCGCCGCGTCCGGACGCCCGGCCATGCGTTCGAGTATGCCCCGTTCGAGCCACGCCTCGGGCAGTTCCGGCGCCAGTTCAAGGGCCCGGCGCACGTCCCGCGCGGCCAGGTCCAGGGCGCCCATCCGGCGCTGCGCGGCGGCGCGCATCGTCAACGCGTCGGCCCGTCCCGGCGCGCGCGCGAGCACCTGTTCGAGATCCTCGAGCGCCCCGCGCGGATCGCCTGCCGCCGCGCGGAACTCGGCGCGGTCGATCCGCAGTTCGAGGTCGCCGGGCGAGAGCCCGATCGCCACCGACGCCGCGGCCACGGCGCGCGGCATGTCGTCGGCCATCATCCAGGCGCGCGCCGCCTGGCCAAGGACCTGGGCCCGCATCGGCGCCGGCCGCAATCTCATGGCGTCGGCCAGCGACTGGAGTTCCTCTGCGGCCAGCCGGGGGTCGCCGCCGTTGAGGATCGCGAGCGCCGCGCAATGGCGCGCCGCCTCGCCGCCGCCGCGCGCGCGCCAAGCCTCGGCCTCGTTGAACGCCGCGAGCGGCGCCTGGGCGGAGCGCTCCAGGCAGCGCGTGTAGGGATCGGTGTCGACCAGATCGATCCCGCGCAACGCGGCCGGG
>JBIKXN010000083.1:0-10709 GCA_044355765.1 Alphaproteobacteria bacterium | reverse complement strand
GATCGACAAGCGCGGGTACGGCGGCGCCGGCGCAGGTGCCGATCTCGGCGATCACGGCCTGCGGCGCGCGTGCCGCGGCAAGCTTGTCCGCCATCTCGGCCTGGAAAGGTCCGACGACGAAGGTCGCGAACAGGAAGGCGAGCAGGTCGTTGAGCATGGTCCGGTCTCCGGATTATGCGCGGGGCCAGGTCGGCGTCAGCCCGGAGCGCGCGTGCGCCACAGGCTGTAGCCGACCCCGGCCGCGAGGATCGAGAACGTCACGCCGAGCGCGATCGACGGCGGGAATTTCTCCAGCCCCATCAGGTCGGCGAGGAAGATCTTCGAGCCGATGAAGATCAGCACCATCGCCAGGGCGTATTTGAGATAGCGGAAGCGGGCAACCATCGCCGCGAGGGCGAAATAGAGCGCGCGCAGCCCGAGGATGGCGAACACGTTCGAGGTGTAGACCACGAAGGGGTCGGTCGTGATCGCGAAGATCGCGGGAACGGAGTCGACAGCGAAGATGACGTCGGCGATCTCGATCAGGACAAGGGCCAGGAACAGCGGCGTCATGTGCCAGGTCGGACGGCCCGTCCGTGGATGCGGCAACCGCACCCAGAACTTCTCGCCGTGATGCGCGTCGGTCACGGCGAAGCGGCGGCGCACGAAGGAAAGCACGGGGTTGCTGCCGACATTGTATTCGCTCTCGGCGAACACGATCATCTTGATGCCCGTCGCGACCAGGATCACCGCGAAGACGTAGAGCACCCACGAGAACTGCGCGACGATCGTGGCGCCTAGCCCGATCATGATCGCGCGCAGCACGATGACGCCGAGTATGCCCCAGAAGAGCACGCGGTGCTGGTAGCGGCGCGGGACGGCGAAGAAGGCGAAGATCATCGCGATGACGAAGACATTGTCCATCGCCAGCGCCTTCTCGACCGCGAAGCCGGTCAGGTATTCCATGCCAGACTGCGCGCCAAGCTGCCACCATACCCAGGCGCCGAACCCGAGGCCGAGCGCGATGTAGCCCGCCGACAGGACGATGCTTTCGCGCACGCCGATCTCGCGATTCTCGCGATGCAGTACGCCCAGGTCGAGCGCGAGCAGCAGAATCACGATCGCCAGGAAGCCGAGCCACATCCACAGCGGCTTGGTCAGCCAGATCGCGAACAGGAAAGTCGGCAGGACGTCCATCTGTCGGGTCTCCTCGACGAGTGCGGGGAGATCCGACATCGCGAACGCGCTGCGCTCGCCAGAGGGGCCCGGATCGACATCAGAGTTAATCCCTGCCCGCAGCGATTCAAGACCCGCGGTGCGGGTATCGTCGTCCGGTTGCAGCGAACGGACGCGGGTCCGGCGCGCCGTCTGGGTCGGCTGGTTGGCGTCCTGGAGATCGGCGAACGCCCGAGCAGCGGCTGGTCCGGCCGTCGCCGGAGGATCCGTCCCCGCGACCCGGGATGCCTTGCGATATCGCATGCAGGTCCATGACGGCTTCGCGCGCCTCGATGCACTGCGCGCCGGCTGACGCGAGGTCTATGCCGCGTTCGCCCGCTTGCCGTAGAGCATCGTGACGTTGATGCGGCGATTCTCGTAGCCGGGCGCGAAGTCGAGATCGTCGGTGCGATGGAACAGGTCGGAATTGAAAATGACGCAACGGTTCTGCCGGTGCGGGATGCGGAATGCCCGCGCGCCGGTCTCGCGCAGGAACCTGCCGATGGCCTGCGTATCCGCATTGTAGGTGGCAAAATCCCAGTCGGCCGGCGCCTCCGCGTCCCAAACGATCAGTCCGCCGCCCTCCGGATCGAGGTTGGCATCGTCCGGCGTGAGCCAGAAATTCACGTTGACCGCGGCGAAATCGGCATGGACCGGAATGCCCTGCAGCCGCGCATCGTATTTGTATGCCCAGTACTTGCGCAGCGTGTGACGCGCGAAGATGGCCGGTGCGGCGACCCTCAGCTCCTCGGCGATCTGCAGCGTCAGTGGCGCCGAGAAACCGTCCTCCATGAACGCGCCGAGATATCCGTTCGGGTAGCGGAACGTGAACCAGATCGTCGCCTCGAGGCAGTAGCGCCGCAGCGAGGCGAGCGCTGCGTCGGTGAGCAGACCGTCGATCCAGGTGATGCCTGGCGCACGCGCGAAATAGTCCCGCTCGACGGCTCTCCAGTCGATGCTCGGGTTGAGCGCGCCGCCGGCTATCCGAGGTGCGTCCGGCCGGTACAGAAGACGATTGTAGGTGTCGCCGATCCGGGCGAGGTCGGAATCCGTAAGAGGACGCAGATGCGACGTCGCGTGCCTTGCGCGAACCAGGTCGTGGATCCGCGCGTAGCTTGCGCCGAGCGCGTGCATGCGTGCCGCATCGTCGCCGACGCGCGCCAGATGCTCGAATTGCTCGGCATCGTGCGCAAGTTTCGACAGGGACGTCGTACGGAACTCTGGTCCGGCGCCCGGCCTGCCGCCCGGGCGGCGACGGACGGCGACGCCCGCATCGTAGGCGCGGAGCGCATCCTCGGGCCTGCCGAGATCCACGTACACGTTGCCGAGATTCCTCCAGGCCTGCGCCATTTCCGGGTCGAGTTCGACGCAGCGTGCGTAGAGCCTTGCCGACTCGTCCAGTTGGCCCCGGTCGCGGACGACTTTTGCGAGGTTGTATGAGATCGCAGCCCGTGCCGGCCACCGGCGGGCCGCGTCTCGCAGGCAGGCTTCTGCCTCGGCCAAGCGTCTCGCCTCGCCCAGCAACCCGCCGAGCAGGATGGCGACGTCCGGGCGCTGCTCGCCGCCGCGACGGCGAAGCATATCTATCGCCTCGTCGGTCCGTCCCTGTTCGCGCAGGGCCAGCGCAGTGCGCAGGACATCCGTCATCGCCAACGACCCATAACCCGCCGGGGGATGCCATACCACCGGTACCGGGTTGCGTTCCACCGCCGCGCGTCCGTTCGGCTGTCCTGTCTCCTGCGTGAGGTGCAGCCCAGTGATGCCCGCGCACGCGGTTGAACCGCCCGCGGTGCGGCGTGGAAAACCCGGCAGGCCGCCTCTATGTCACGCGGGCATGGATTCGCTCTCGCAATTCGTCCTCGGCGCGGCGGTCGGCGTCGCGGTCATGGGGCGGCGTACGGCGCCATGGCGCGCGGCGCTGTGGGGCGGCGCGCTCGGTACGCTGCCGGACCTCGACGCGCTCGTCGATCATGGCGACCCGGTGCTCGACATGGTGCTGCACCGCGGCGAAACGCATGCGCCGTTCTGGCAGACGCTCGCCGCGGCGCCGCTGGCGGCGGCCATCGCCTGGGTCGACGGCAGGCGCGCGCCGCCGGACACGCGCTGGCGATCTTTCGGACCCTGGCTGCTCGCCGTCTGGCTGATCCTGGTCACGCATGCTCTGCTCGACGCGATGACCGTCTACGGCACGCGGCTGGCGCTGCCCTTCTCCGACCGGCCTTTCGGGCTCGGCAGCATCTTCATCGTCGACCCGCTCTACACGCTGCCGCTGATCGTCGGGCTGGTCGGCGTGCTCGCCGCGCGCGGTGCCCTGCGCTGGCGCTGGAACCTCGCCGGACTGGCGCTGTCGACGACCTATCTGGCCTGGGGAGCGGCGGCGCAGTGGCATGTCGAGGGCGTCGTCCGCGCGCAGCTCGCGGCGCGGCCGGACGCGGCGCAGGTCGAAGCCCTTCTCGTGACGCCCACGGCCTTCAACACCGTCCTGTGGCGGGTGCTGGTGATGCGCCCCGACGGCTACGAGGAAGGGTTCCGCTCGCTGCTCGACGGCGACCGCCCCCTCCGCCTCGTCGCCTTTCCGCGTGACCGCGCGCTCTACGAGGAACTCCGCGGCCTTGACGCGGTCGCGCGCATCGCCGCGTTCAGCCGCGGCTTCTTCCGCGTCGACGATCGCGACGGCACCGTGCGGATCACCGACCTGCGCATGGGCCAGGAGCCCGGCTACGTCTTCTCCTTCGCCGTCGCCAGGCGCGCGAGCGCGCCCCAGCCGATCGTCCCGCCGCGCTCCGTCGGCG
The DNA here is from genome assembly GCA_044355765.1 of Alphaproteobacteria bacterium. Taxonomy (GTDB): domain Bacteria; phylum Pseudomonadota; class Alphaproteobacteria; order CACIAM-22H2; family CACIAM-22H2; genus CAIOSQ01. The sequence continues at coordinate 6,723 of JBIKXN010000083.1, read as the reverse complement.
GACGCGGCGATATCGACATGCGCGCCGCGCTGCGATGGCTCTGGCTGCGCGCGGCCGGTGCGGACATCGATCCGCCGCGCTGATCCAGGGGATGGCGCGCGGTCTTCGGGGCCGGTCTGGCAAAGCCGGCGAAGGAGGCCAATATCCTCCCGACGGCGCATCTCGGACGACGCGCGGTCGTCGCGCGTACCGCGCCGCGCCGGAAACGAGGAGTCGGTCGCCATGCTGGACGCGAAGCGTTTGCTCGAACAGGTGCTCGGCGGCCAGGCGGGCCGCGGGAGCGGGAAAGGTCCATCGCTGGGCGGTCTCGGCACCGGCGCGCTGGCCGGTGGCCTCGCGGGCATCCTGCTGGGGACCAAGACCGGCCGGAAGCTCGGCGGGTCGACCCTCAAGCTGGGCGCCATGGCCGCCATCGGCGCGATCGCCTACAAGGCCTACCGCGACTGGCAGGCAGCCAAGGTCGCGACATCCGCCGCCGCCGGCCCCGCTTGCGCCGAGCCATCGCCGCTGCTGCCGGCTCCCGCGGGAACGGCTTTCAATCCCGTCGAAGAGCAGGCGCAGCAGACGCTGGCCCGCAGCCTGCTGCGGGCGATGATCGCCGCAGCCAAGGCCGACGGCCATGTCGACGCCCAGGAGCAGGCGCGCGTCTTCGCCGAAATAGACCGGCTCGGCCTCGGCGCGGAGGACAAGGCATTCGTGTTCGACGAACTGCGCGCGAAGCTCGACATAGACGCCGTCGCGGCGGATGCGGCCACTCCCGAGCAGGCCGCGGAGATCTACGCGGCGTCGCTGCTGGCGATCGAGCCGGACAGCGCCGCCGAACGCGGATATCTCGCGATGCTGGCGGCCAGGCTGCGTCTCGACGACGATCTGGTCGCGCGGATCCATCGCAGCGTCGCGACCGCCGGCGACATCCGCCCGCCCGACGCGACCTGACCGGCGCGGCCGCACGCGGAGAGGCGATGCGCAGACGCCTTGCCGTCGGTAGACTGCGCGCTCCGCAGCATCGGTTCCCGAGGCATGCTCCATGGCCACCACGCCGACCTTCGCCCTCGGGCCCGGTTTTCTCGGCATAGCGCGCGGCGAGCGCGCCGCAAGGTTCTGCGTCGCCGGCGTCCCGATCGATCTCGGGACCACCAATCGCGCGGGCGCGCGCGAAGGCCCGGCCGCGATCCGCGCCGCCAGCCGCATGCTGCGCGACGGCGTGCATCCGGGAAGCTGGCGCGACCCGCTTGGGCTCGACCTCGCCGATATCGGCAATTTCGACATCGCGCTGGGCGACATCGCGACGAGCTTCGCGCGCATCGAGGCGCAGGCCGCGGAGATCGCGCATCTTCTGGCGCTCGGCGGCGATCATGGCGCCACGCTGCCGCTGCTGCGCGCGCTGCGCCGCCGCCTCCGGCGACCGCTGGCGCTCGTCCAGTTCGACGCGCATGTCGACACCTGGCCCGACAGCTTCGGTCAACCGCTCGGCCATGGATCGGTCTTCCGTCGCGCGATCGAGGAGGATCTGGTCGACCCGCGCCGCATGGTGCAGATCGGCATCCGCAGCCCGGTCGATCGCGCGACCTGGGACTGGACGCATGCGCGCGGCGTGACGGTGCTGGACGCGCAGCGCGTCCACGAGGCCGGCGCCGCCGCCGCGGCGGCGGAGATCCGGCGCGTGGTCGGCGATGCGCCTGCCTATCTCTCCTTCGACATCGATGCGCTCGATCCGGCCTTCGCGCCGGGCACCGGAACGCCGGAGATCGGCGGGCTGGCGACCTGGCAGGCGCAGGCGATCCTGCGCGCGCTGGACGGCATCGGTTTCGTCGGCATGGACGTCATGGAAGTCGCACCGGCCTACGATCATGCCGAGATGACCGCGCTCGCCGCGGCGACGATCGTCTGGGAATATCTGTCGCTCGTCGCCGGTCCTCCGCATGGGTCTTGAATTGTCACTTGATTTTCGCCGCGGTGCGCGTAACTAGCGCGCCAGACGCAAGTCGCACGTGCCCCAGGCCCACGAGGCAGCGCTAAGAGGCAGGGCGGGACATCCTTCGCGGTGTCCACGCCTCTCGACCACCGAGCGCTCGAGGTCAAGCAACGACGTCACGCGTCCTTTCGGGAAGAGCCGGCCATCGATGGGCCGGCGCGCTCGAGGGGAACGGGATCTCGCCTGCCGCAGACCTCGGGGCCGCAGCTCCGAAGCCACGCGCATCGACGCCACCCCGGCTCCTCCTCCGAGCGCCTTGTCGCTTGAGGACTCGTCACGATGGCAAAGTCGCTGCTCCGTATCGCCGTCTCCCCGCTGCGCCGCGGCCGGGAGATCCCCGTCCCGGTGGCGCTTCCCGCGCTCGACGATGTGGTCGCGCGCGAGCGTCCGCAGGAGCCGCTGCACGCGCTGCGTCCCGCGACGCTGCGTCTAGCCGCGCGGCGCTTCGTCGAGGGTTTCCCCGGCGACACGCTCTACGCCGTGAAATGCAACGCCGACCCGCGCGTGCTGCGCGCGCTGTGGGAGGGCGGGGTGCGCCATTTCGACTGCGCATCGCCGGCGGAGATCGCGCTCGTGCGCTCGATGTTCGGTCGCGACGCCGCGATCCACTACATGCATCCCGTGCGCGCGCGCGCCGCGATCCGCGAGGCCTATGCCCGCTACGCGGTGCGCGATTTCGTTCTCGATTCCGCGGTCGAACTCGACAAGCTCCTCGACGAGACCCGGGCGAAGCCGGACGACCTCGCGCTGGTCGTGCGCATCGCGCTGCCGAAGGGGGGCGCGCGCTACGACCTGTCGGGCAAGTTCGGCGCCGGCTTCGACGAGGCGGTGGCGCTGCTGCGCCGATGCCGCCCGCTGGCGGCGAAGCTCGGCATCTCGTTCCATGTCGGCTCGCAGTGCCTCGAACCTGCGGCATATGCGCGCGCGATCGCGCTGGCCGGCGCGGTCGCGGGCGCGGCCGGCGTCGCGATCGACGTGCTCGATGTCGGCGGCGGGTTCCCGGTCGCCTATCCGGACGCCGAAGTGCCGCCGCTGGGCGCGTTCTTCGCGGCGATCGCGGCAGCCTATGCGGGCGCTGCGCATCTCGCGCAGGCGCGGCTCTGGGCGGAGCCCGGCCGCGCGCTGGTCGCGGGCGCCGGCTCAGTTGTCGTGCAGGTCCAGGCCCGCCGCGGCGATGCGCTCTACGTCAACGACGGCGTCTACGGATCCCTGTCGGATGCCGGCGTCCCGGCCTTCCGCTTCCCGGTCCGCGCGCTGCGCGCGTCCGCGGCGCCGCTGCGCGACTTCGCTTTCTTCGGGCCGACCTGCGACTCCGCGGACCGGATGGCGGGCCCCTTCGCCCTGCCCGACGACATCCGCGAAGGCGACTGGATCGAGATCGGGCAGCTCGGCGCCTATGGCGCCGCGCTGCGCACCGCCTTCAACGGCTTCGACCGCGCGCATCTGGTGGAGGTCGCGGACCCGCCGCTGCTCCTCACGCCGGGCCTGGACGACTGACCCGCTGCGGAAGACCCGATCCAGAGCCCCATTTCCTCGTGAAATGACGCTCTGGATCGCATTTCCGGCGCGGTCACCAGCGCAGGACGCGCGGGCCGAGCGCCGCGCCGAGGGCGCCCGTCAGCACGATCCCGGCCGTGTACCAGGCCGCGACGAAGGCGATCGCTGCCTCGGGGCAGTGCAGCGCATAGCCGATCGCGCCGAGCGACCCGGCCAGCAGGCCCGCGGCGGCGCCCGCCATGCGCGGGCGCGTGGGCGCGAGATCGCGCAGCGCCCAGAGCGCGGCGGCGAGCGCGGGCAGCGACAGGGCGAGCACGCTGAAAGGACAGCTCTTCCAGGACTGTCCCAGCAGGGCCGTCAGGCGCAGTTCGGCCGGTTCCGCCCAGAGCGCGGCGGCGCCGAGCGCGGCCATCGCGCCGAAGACCGCCAGCGTCATGCCGCGCGGCGCGTCGGTCGATGCGGCCGGCCGCGCGAGCCGGGCGGTCAGCCATCCGGCCGTCAGCGCGAGCGCGCCGGCATATACGATCTTGGTCCAGGGAACATGCGACGCGAACATCGGTGCGGGGATGGCGCCGAGGATGGCGACCGCGATCCCGCCGCTCGCCAGCAGCCCCGCGAGCGCGGCCGGCGCGAGGCGGCGCGCGGCCAGCGCGCGCGGCGCGGGGCCCGCGTCGCGCGCCAGCATCTCGATCAGCCTGTCTGTTCTCATGTCGGATGTCCTGGCGCGGGGCGGGTCATGGCGGATCGACGCTGCGCACGCGCGCGGCGAGGCGCTTGAGCCCGCGATGGACTTGTACCTTGATCGCGGACTCGGAGGCGCCTGTGCGCGTCGCCGCCTCGGCGACCGACAGGCCCTCGATCTTGGTCAGCACGATGGCGCGCTGCTGCGCCGGCGGCAGTTCGCGCAGCAGCGCGTCCAGGTCGCGCTTCGCGCCGCCGTCCTCGGGATCGACCGCGAGGAAGCGCTCGGCGACGTCGTCGATCGGATCGTGCAGGGCGTCGCGCCGCCCCCGCCGCCGCCACAGATCGACCAGCTTGTGGCGCGCGATCGCCAGTACCCAGGCGGTCACGGGCAGTTCCGGATCGTAGGTGCCGCGTCGCAGATGCAGGGCCAAAAGCGTCTCCTGGACCAGATCCTCCACCGCGTCGGGCAATCCGACGAGGCGGCGCTTGAAGAAACCGCGCAGGCGCGCGGACAGCAGCTCCAGACAGAGCCTGTAGGCCGCCGCGTCCCCCGACTGCGCGCGCAGCCAGAGCGGCTTGAGGCCGGACTCGAAATCGCCGTGGCTGGCGTCGGCATTCATTTCGCTGGCCGGGGTTCCTTGGTTACGCCCGGGCAAGATGCGTGTTTCGGCGGCCAGGGCAAGCACGGCCGCTCACCCCGGGGCGAGCCGCAGCACGGTGCCGCCGGCCGCACGCGCATCGGCCTCGTCATGCGTGACCAGGATCGTCGGCAGGCCGCGCGTCCGGGCATGCGCGAAGACCAGCCGGCGGAAATCCTCGCGCAGCGCCGTGTCGAGCTTCGAGAAGGGCTCGTCGAGCAGCAGCGCGCGCGGTTCGGCGAGCAGCGTGCGCAGCAGCGCGACGCGCGCGCGCTGGCCGCCGCTCAGCGTCGCGGGGTCGCGGGCGGCGTAACCTTCGAGCCCGGCGTCGCGCAGCGCGGCGTCGATCCGCTGGCGCCGTGCCCCGCGTCCGTCGTCGCCCGCGGGCAGGGCGAAGGCGAGATTGCCGCCGACGGAGAGATGCGGAAACAGAAGATCGTCCTGGAACAGGATGCCGAGCCGCCTGTGCTCGGGCGGCGCTCCGTCAAGCACGCGATCGCCTAGCGCGACGCTGCCCTGCGCCGCGAAGGCCGGGTCGAGCGTGCCCGAGACGAAGGCCAGCAGGCTGCTCTTGCCGCAGCCGCTCGGCCCCATCACCGTCAGGCACTCGCCCGGCGCGATCTCGGCGGAGAGGTCGCGGATCAGGTGCCGACCGCCGATCGCGATCCCGACGCCGCTCAGGCGCAGCGCGCTCAGCGCCATCGCCGCAGCCTCCGGACCATGGCGGGCCAGGCCACCGCGGCGCCATAGGCGGCGAGCGGGAACGCGGCCTGCAGCATCGCCCAGGTGCCGATCACGCGGCGATCCGCGCCCGAGGACAGCGTGACGGCTTCGGTGGTCAGGGTCGCGACGCGCCCGGCGCCGGCGAGCAGCGTCGGCAGGTAGAGCCCTGCGCTGACGGCGAAGGCGACCGCGGCGGCGATCAGCACCGGGGGCAGCAGTATCGGCAGCTTGATGCGCCAGAAGACCCGCCAGCGCGACGCGCCGAGCGAGAGCGCGCTGCGCGAATAGCGGTCGTCGTAGCTGCGCCAGGGATCCGCGAGCGACAGGAACAGATAGGGGATCGCGAAGACCAGATGCGTCCACAGCACCGCGCCGAAACTGCCGTCGAGACCGGCGCGCACCAGCAGGATCTGCAGCCCGAAGAGGAATGCCACCTGCGGGACCAGCAGCGGCAGGTAGAGCAGGGCGAGGCTGCGCGACGGCCTGCCCTCGCGCGCCTGGGCCTCGCGTTCGAGGCAGGCCAGCACCAGCGCAAGGGCGATCAGCGTCGCCGCCAGTCCGAGCGCCAGCGTCGTCGCGGCGGGGCCTGCCAGACTGCCGGCCTGGCGCATCCAGTTGGCGCTCGTGAAGCCTTCCGGCAACGCGTCGGGCCAGCGCCAGCGCGTCGCGACGGACCATAGCGCCAGCGACAGCATCGACGCGGCGGTCAACGCCAGGAGCGCGATCCCGGTGCCCGCGGCGATGTCGGTCGCGTGGCCGATCGCCCGCCGCCGCGCGCCGCGCATCGCCCAGCTTGCCAGCGCCGCCCGTGTCGCCGCCTCGGCCGCGCGCCAGACCGCAAGGCTGGCGACGACCAGCGCCAGCAGCAGCGTCGACGCCGCGGCGGCCGGAAACAGCCAGCGCGGGTCGGGATCGCCCAGCCAGCGCACCACCATGACCGCCAGCGTCGGCGGATTGCCGGGCCCGAGGATCATCGCCACGTCGACCACCGACAGCGAGAAGGCCAGCACCGCCATCGCCGGCAGCCTGATCTGGGCCAGCACCTGCGGCAGCACGACCGCGAGCCAGGCCTGCGCGGGTCCGTAGCCCAGCGCGCGCGCGGCGCGCAGCTGCGCCGCGGCGGGGATCTGGTTCAGCGCGCCCAGCATCATCAGCACAAGATAGGGCACCTCCTTGAGCGCCAGCGCCAGGACGATCGGCCATCCC
>JBIKXN010000464.1:0-3213 GCA_044355765.1 Alphaproteobacteria bacterium | reverse complement strand
AGCGGCAGGAATCCGAGGCCGTAGCCGCGCGCCACCGACGCGATCGCGACGCCCCAGTCGGCGCGTCCCTGGGCGACCGCCACCGCGACGGCGTTGTGGGATTTCGGCTGGTTCGCATAGCCGGGCGGTCGCGCGCCGCGCAGCAGACCGTCGAGCAGGATCCGCGTCCCGGAACCCGCGTTCCGGTTGACCATCAGGCAGCGCGGATCCGCGGCGGCATGCCCGATCGCGTCCTGACCCGCCCGGCCCTCGAAGCGCGGGTCCCCGGTCCGGAAGACGACGCCCTGGCGCCGCCGCCATCCCGGCGCCAGACGCAGGCCGGGCGCCAGGAACGGCGCATTGTAGAGACCGCTCGCGGCGTCGAGCAGATGCGCCGGCGCGACGTCGCATTCGCCGCGCTTCGCCGCCGCCAGCCCGCCGACGCTGCCGACCGCGATCGCGCGCGCGCGCACGCCCTGGCGCGCGAGAAGGTCGAGAACGGCGTCGAGGCCGATGCAGTGGCTGCCCATCACCGTCAGGTCCGGCAGCCGCGGCGCGCGGCCGCCGATCACGCGCACCTCGACCTCCTGTCCCGCCTCGGCGCCCGCGTCGAGCGCGGGGATGGCGAAGAATCCATCGGCCTGCGAGAAGGCGGTGACGCTGCCCGAGCCCTTGCCGATCGGAACGGCGCGCAGTCCACCGTCGTCGCGCGCGGCGAGCGAGACCATCGCGTATTCGGTGCGCCCGAGTTCGCTCGGCAGGCGCATCGCGAGGCGCGCGGCCACGCTGGCCTCTTCGCGGCGCGGCAAGCCCGCCAGCGCGCGGATCACCGGCGCGACGAATTCGTGGAAGGTGAAGATCGCGCTGGTGGGAAACCCGGGCAGGATGGCGACCGGAATGCGTCCGATCGCGGCGAGGCAGAGCGGCTTGCCAGGCTTGAGCGCGACGCCATGGACGAGGATCCCTGGCGCGCCCGCCTCGCGCAGGATGCGATGCGAGACATCGCCGGCGCCCTTGCTGGTGCCGCCGGACATCACGACGATGTCTGCCTGCGCCAGCGCCGCGCGCAGCGCGCGGGTCAGCGCCGCCTCGTCGTCGCGGAAGATCCCCAATGCCAGCGGCTCGCCGCCGGCCTCTGCGACCGCCGCGCAGAGGATGGCGGCGTTGCTGTCGTTGATGCCGCCCGGCGGCAGCGGCATGCCCGGCGGATGCAGCTCGTCGCCCGTCGAGATCACCGCGACGCGGGGCCGGCGCACGACGTCGACCGCGGCGATGCCGGCCGCCGCGAGCATGCCGATCTCGCGGCTGCCGATCTCGCTGCCGGCGCGCAGCAGCGCCTCGCCGCGCGCGATATCGCTGCCCGCGAAGCCCACGGCCTGCCCGGGCGACACGGCGCGCTTGAGCAGCAGCACCGGGCCCTCGGGGCTCTCCTCGCATTCTGTCGTCTCGATCATGGCGACGGCGTCGGCGCCGCGCGGCAGCATGCCGCCGGTGGCGATGGCCGTCGCCGTGCCGCCCGCGACCTCGATCGTTGGCGCGGCGCCGCAGGCGAGCACCTCGGCGTTGAGGCGCAGGCGGCGCGGCGCGGCGTCGCTCGCGCCCACGCTGTCGGCGGCGCGCAGCGCGAAACCGTCGACCGTGGCGCGGTCGAAGGGCGGCGCGTCGCATGCCGCGGCGACGGTCGTGGCGACGATGCGGCCCAGCGCCGCGGACAGGTCGAGCCTCTCGCCCGGCAGCGGACGCAGGTCGAGCGCGGCGTGGAAGCGGCGTGTCGCCTCGGCGGCGTCGACGATCTCCAGGAACTGCTCCTGGCGCGCGGCGCGGCGAATACGATCCAGAAGATCAGGCGTGGTCGCGCTCATCGATGGCTCACAGCGGCGCTAGGGCGAGGATGCTGCCGGGTTCGTAGCCTTCGGCGGCCGCCGGCACCAGGACGAAGCCATCGGCCGCGGCGAGGGCCGACAGCGGCAGCGCGCCGATAGCGAGCGGCGTCGCGCCGCCATCGGCGTCGACCGCCACGGCGGCGAGTTCGGCGATGCCCGCGCACGAGGCGAGCTTGCGTGTCAGGCGCACCTGGCGCGCCTTGCGCGGGGCGGCGCCTGCGAGCGCCGCAAGTACCGGACGCCCCAGCACGATCCAGGCGGCGAGCGCATCGTCCAGGCAGCCCGGGATCAGCAGCGTCGGCCGCTCGGCGACCCGCCCGAACCCCGCGCTGGCGCCGGGACGCATGCCGATGCCATGGATCTCGAGCGCGCCGGCCGCGGCGAGCCCCGCGGCGCTGAGATCGCCGGATCCTTCGCCGGTCCCGCCGCCGAGCAGCAACAGGTCGTGCCCGGTCGCCGCCGCGCGGAGCGCGGCCGCGATCGCCTCCGGTCGGTCGGGCACGGCGTCCATCATGGCGATGTCGGCGCCGGCTTGCGCGGCATAGGCGGCGAGAACGGGACCGATGCGGTCGCGCGCCGGATCGGCGACGATCTCGTCGCCCACGGGGATCCATGCGACGCGCGGCGCGCGGATCGCCACCGCCGCGATTCCCGATGCGGCCAGCGCTGGCAGATCGATGGCGCGCAGCGCCTCGCCCGCGGCGCGCAGCGTCGCGCCGGCGGCGAGATCTTCGCCGGCGCCGCGCGCGCCGTCGCCTGGCGCCAAGGGCTGGATGGCATGCGCGATCCCGAATTCCTCCACGACATCGAAAAGACCCAGGACCGCGTCGGTGCCTGCGGGCAGAGTTTCGCCCGGGGCGACACGCCGGGGCTGTGCGGACAGCGGCGCGGGCGACTGCGGCGCCGCGCCCAGCGTGTCCTGGGCCGCGACCGCCCAGCCATCGCGGCGGGACTCCGGCGTCGCCGGCAGCGGCGCAGGCGCGACCAGCGGCTCGGCCAGCACCGCGTGTGGGCGCGCCATCGCCAAGCCCGGCGCGAGGCGGCGCGGCGCGACCGGGATCGTCGCGCAGCGCGCGAGCGCGGCCAGGGCCTCGTCGAGGGCTGTCAGTCGCCGCGGTGCCGTCGTGGGGAGCGTCTGCTGCATGGGCATGGATGTCGTTCGCGCGCGGCGCCTGTCCAGCCTGCCGCGCGCCGTCAAGCGGACGGCGCGGTACCGGGCTGCGGCCCGGGCAAGGCGCCGGCGATCTCGCTCGCCTCGCTGGTGTCGGCATGGACGACGTCGCGCAGGATCCGGGCGGTCGCGTCGTGGAGATGGCGGCGCAGGGCCCGGTTGAGATCCTGGAATTGCGGC
>JBIKXN010000463.1:0-3217 GCA_044355765.1 Alphaproteobacteria bacterium | reverse complement strand
GGCCGGACGAAGCCGGTTTTCCAGCCGTTCGCTAAACCCGATCGTGCCGAACCGCAGGGCGTTGGAAATCACGTCCTTTTCCTCGCGCGGGTTGCCGGCCCTGGCGGGCAGGGTCTTGTAGACCCTGGCGGCGGCCGGGCGGACGACATCGGCGGCGCTCGGCGCTTCTCCCGGGACGAGCGCACGCAGCCGCGCGGCGAGATCCGTCAGATCGTCGTTCCAGTCCGTGCGATGGCGCGGCGTCTCGTAGGCGCCCAGCATCTGCGCGTAGAGCCGGACCAGGGCCGCCTCCAGATCGTCCCGGCGGCCGCCGGGGCCGGGGTCCAGCCGGACGAAGGTGAGGACGCTGAAACCCGCCAGCACGGACGCGAATGCCTCCCAGCGGCAGATCCGGAACGCGTCGTTGAAGGCGGTGTCGCCGAAGGCCGACTGGCCATGCCAGGCCAGGGTGTTGCGCGTGAATTCATAGGTCGAGCGCTGGGCCAGATAGGCCGCCTCGCCGGACATGAACCCGGCAAGCGACGCCCGGTCGCGGATCGGGGGCGGGAAGAAGTACCGATAGACGGCGTTCAGCATCGGGAAAACCCAGCAGGGCTAGAGGGTCGCGCGGGGAAACCACCTAAGGATAGACTATTGCCGCGGGCCGGGTTTCGATGCTATGTGCCGAACGGCGTGGGGTTACAATAAATTTAATCCTCGCGTTTTCCGGTCGGAAGACAGGCCCTTGGCACTGGAACCGGCCGCCCGGTAGCGGACGCCGCAGATCCGCAGGAGATGAGGGAGATACGGCATGGCAGCCAAACTAACCCCCGAACAGATGCAGGCGTACTGGGGCAGGACGTCGTCCCTCATGTGGACGATCCTCGGTCTCTGGTTCTTCTTCGGCTTCGTGATCCATTTCTTCGCGCCGTCGCTGAATGGGATCCGCATTTTCGGGTTCCCGATGGGCTACTACATGGCGGCCCAGGGGTCCCTGATCGTGTTCGTCGCGCTCTGCATCTGGAACACCAAGGCGCAGAACGCGATCGACGACGAATTCGGCGTCTCGGACGAGTGAGGGCATAAAAATGGCTGGCTATTCGGTCGGCGGTTCGGGCTTCCTCCAGAATCTCGGTCGCATCTACGCCCTCTACACGGGGGGCTTCCTCGGCTTCGTGGTCCTGCTCGGCATCCTGGAATGGATGGGCGTGTCGGACCGCTGGCTCGGCTATCTTTTCATCTTCATGACCATCGGCGTCTACGCGCTGATCGGCGTGCTCTCGCGCACCGCCGAGGTCTCGGAATACTACGTCGCCGGACGAAGCGTCCCTGCCTTCTACAACGGCATGGCGACCGGTTCGGACTGGATGAGCGCGGCGTCCTTCATCGGTATGGCCGGTTCGCTGTATTTCGGCGGGTATAGCGGTCTCGCCTTCATCCTGGGCTGGACCGGCGGCTACGTGCTGGTCTCGATCCTGATGGCTCCGTATCTGCGCAAGTTCGGCCAATTCACGGTGCCGGACTTCTTCGGCGCGCGCTATGGCGGCCACGTCGCCCGCATGCTCGCGGTGCTGGTGCTGATCGCCGCGTCCTTCGTCTACGTCGTGGCGCAGATCGTCGGCGTCGGCATCATCACCTCGCGCTTCCTTGGGATCTCGTTCGAGGTCGCCTGCTTCGTCGGCCTGATCGGCATCCTGGTCTGCTCGCTGCTTGGTGGCATGAAGGCGGTCACCTGGACCCAGGTGGCGCAGTACATCATCCTGATCATCGCCTATCTGATCCCCGCGATCGTCATGTCCTTCCAGGCCACCGGCGTTCCGATCCCGCAGCTGATGTACGGCACGGCGCTGGAGAAGATCGCAGTCCTGGAGCAGACCCTGAAGGTGGCGCAGCCGCACACCGCGGCCTTCGTCAATGCGCAGGGCCAGTTCAGCTCGGTGGCGATGTGGAACTACTTCGCCCTGATCCTCTGCCTGATGGTCGGGACTGCGTCGCTTCCGCATATCCTGATGCGCTACTTCACCACCCCGTCCGTGCGTCAGGCGCGCGAGTCGGTGGCGTGGAGCCTGTTCTTCATCTTCCTGCTCTACTTCACGGCGCCGGCCTACGCCGCCTTCGCGAAGCTGGAGGTCTATCAGGGACTGATCAACACGCCGATCGCCAGCCTGCCGGAATGGGTCAAGAGCTGGGGCCGTCCGGGCCTCGCGCTGGTCGGAGCCTGCGACGCCGCGAACGCGGTGCAGCAATATCCGCTCTGCCGCGGCGTGACCGGCAACGGCGACGGCATCCTCCAGTTGAACGAGTTCCGCATCCACGCGGATGCGATCGTTCTCGCGACGCCGGAGATCGCCGGTCTGCCCTACGTGATCTCGGGCCTGGTGGCGGCGGGTGGCCTCGCGGCTGCGCTGTCGACCGCGGACGGCCTGCTGCTCGCGATCGCCAACGCGCTCAGCCACGACGTCTACTACAAGATGATCGACCCCAACGCCGACACCAAGCGTCGCCTCGTCATCAGCCGCGGGCTGCTGATGGTCGTCGCGCTGATCGCCGCCTACACGGCGGGATCCCTCGGCGCGGACATCCTGTTCCTGGTGTCCTGGGCCTTCTCGATCGCCGCCTCCGGCCTGTTCGCCGGGCTGGTGCTCGGGATCTGGTGGAAGCGCTGCGGCAACGCGTCGGGCGTGGCGGGGGTGGCTGCAGGCTTCTTCGTCTGCATGTTCTTCCTCTACACGACCGAATTCCATGGCCTGTGGGTCAAGGAGGCCTTCAGCTGGCTGGGAGACATCCAGATCGTGAAGATCCGCGGTCGCGACGTCGCCTATATCTGGGGCATCAACAACATCTCGGTCGGCATCTTCGGCATGCCCGCTGCGTTCATCGCGCAGCTGCTTGTCGGCTGGTTGGCCGCACCGGCGACTAAGGAGATGCAGGAGTTCATCGACTCGATCCGCGTGCCCTCGGGCGAGGTCAAGCTCGCGCCGGGAGCCGGCCCGGCGCACTGATCCGGGGCGGACACGTCTGCACGATGGGGGCGGGGCACTCCGGTGCCCCGCCCCTTCTTCTTGGCGGCGCGAGGCGAAGGCGATGACCGCGGCCCAGATCATCTTTTCGGTGCTCAACTACGCGCTCGCCGCGGTCGTCTGGTCCTGCGTCGGGCGGTTCCTGCTGTCGTGGTTCGTTCCGGCTATCCAGCCTGGCAATTACATCTGGCGCGGATTCGTCCTGGTCACCGAATGGG
>JBIKXN010000462.1:0-3225 GCA_044355765.1 Alphaproteobacteria bacterium | reverse complement strand
CAGCCAAACGGGGCCGGAGCAGGCGCTCCGGCCCCGGCGGGCCTTCCCCTGCGGACGCGGCCTCAGCGCATCGTCGGCATCACGAACTCGGCGCCGGAGCGGATTCCAGTGGGCCAGCGCGCGGTGGTCGTCTTGATCTTGGTGTAGAAGCCGACCGCCTCGGGCCCGTAGCTGTTGCGGTCGCCGAAGATCGAGCGCTTCCAGCCGCCGAAGGAATGGAAGGCCAGCGGCACCGGGATCGGCACGTTGACGCCGATCATCCCGGCCTTGGCGTCGGCCGAGAAGGCGCGCGCGGCGTCGCCGTCGCGGGTGAAGATGGCAGCGCCGTTGCCGTATTCGTGGTCGTTCACCAGCTTCACCGCGCTGTCGTAGTCGGGCACGCGCACGACGGACAGGACGGGGCCGAAGATCTCCTCCTTGTAGATCCGCATCTCTGGCTTCACCTCGTCGAAGAGGCAGCCGCCCATGTAGTAGCCGTTCTCGTAGCCCTGCAGCTTCAGCCCGCGGCCGTCGACCAGCAGCTTCGCGCCCTCGGCGACGCCCAGGTCGACATAGGCCTTCACCTTGGCCAGATGCTCCTTCGTCACCAGCGGTCCCATCTCGCTCTGCGGATCGAGACCCGGCCCGACCTTGAGCGCGCCGACGCGCGGGGCCAATTTCTCGACCAGCCTGTCGGCGACCTTGCCGACCGCGACCGCGACCGAGATCGCCATGCAGCGCTCGCCCGCCGCGCCGTAGCCCGCGCCCATCAGCGCGTCGACGGTCTGGTCGAGATCGGCGTCCGGCATGACCACCATGTGGTTCTTGGCGCCGCACAGCGCCTGGACGCGCTTGGCGTGCGCGCAGCCCGTCTTGTAGATGTACTCGCCGACCGCGGTGGATCCGACGAAGCTGATCGCCGAGATGCCGGGATGCGCGAGCAGGGCATCGACGGCCTCCTTGTCGCCATTGACCACGTTGATGACGCCGGCAGGCACGCCCGCCTCCATCATCAGTTCGGCGATACGCAGCGACGACGACGGATCCTTCTCCGACGGCTTCCACAGGAAGGCGTTGCCGCAGGCCAGCGCCATCGGCGCCATCCACAGCCCGATCATCACCGGGAAGTTGAAGGGCGTGATGCCCGCGACGACGCCCAGCGGATGGCGGGCCGACCAGGTGTCGATGCCGCGGCCCACTTCCGGGGTCATGTCGCCGCGCAGCAGATAGGGGATGCCGCAGGCGAACTCGACCACCTCCATGCCGCGGATCACCTCGCCCTTGGCGTCCTCGTGCGTCTTGCCGTGCTCGAGGGTGATGAGCCGCGCGATCTCGTCGCGGTGCCGCTCCAGCAGGTCCTTGAGCTTGAACATCGTCCGGGCGCGCATCAGCGGCGGCGTCGCGGCCCAACCGGCCTGCGCGGCAGTCGCGACGCGCACGACCTCGTCGATCTCGGCCGCCGAGGCATAGGCCACCGTGCCGGATTGCTCGCCGGTCGCGGGATTGAATACCGGTCCGCTGCGCCCCGAGGCGCCCGCGACATGCTTGCCGCCGATGAAATGACCGATCGCGCTCATGGAATCTCCTCCGCAGGGACAGGCCGCGCAGTCTAGGCGCGCGGGCCGCGCTGGCAAGCGGGTGCAACGCGGCGTAGGGCCGGGCATAGTGCCGACGATGCCCGCGATCTGCGCGACCGACATCGATAGTTTCGCCCGCGACGGCGTCGTCCGCGTCCCCGGACTGCTGGCGCCGCCGATGCGCGCGCGTCTCGCCGACGCCGTCGACCGTGCGATGGCGGACCCGGGCCCGATGGCGCTCGACTTCAACGACCGCGGCTCGCCGGGGCGTTTCTTCGGCGACATGTTCATGTGGCGCCGCGACCCCGATTTCCGCGCCGCCTTCTTCGAGACCGACGCCGCCCGCGTCGCCGGCCTTCTGATGCGCGCGGCGCAGGTCCATCTGTTCTACGACCAGATCTTCGCCAAGGAGCCTTTCACGCCGCAGCGCACGCCCTGGCATCAGGATTCGCCCTATTGGCCGGTCACCGGCGAGATGCTGGCGACCGTGTATCTCGCGCTCGATCCGATCGATGCGGAGAACGGCGCGGTCGAATACGTCGCCGGATCGCATCTCTGGGGCGGCGACTACGCGCCGGCGCCCTTCCGCGAAGGCGGGCGCGAGGCGAGGCGCTACGTCAAGTCGCCATTGCGGCCGCTGCCGGACATCGAGGCGATGGGACCACGCGCGGACCGCCGCCGCTTCGCGCTGGAGCCGGGCGACGCCGTGGTGTTCCACGGGCGCCTGATCCACGGCGCGGCCGGCAATCCAAGCGCACGACGCCGCCGGACCGTCGCGCTCAGGCTGGCTGGCGACGATGTGCGCTGGCGCCCGCATTCCGGCACGTTCCGGCCGTTGGCGAAGGCTGGGCTCGCCGCCGGCGCGCCCCTGTCGGGGCCACTGTTCCCGGTGCTCTGGCGCGCCGCGCCGGGGCTTCAGACCACGTAGCCGAAGGGGTCGTCGACGCTGTGCGCGGGCTGGGTGAACCACTCCGGCCCGTCTTCGGTCATGTGGAAATGGTCCTCCAGCCGGACGCCGAATTCGCCGTACAGGCAGATCATCGGCTCGTTGGAGAAGGTCATGCCGGGCGCCAGGACCGTCGTGTCGCCCTTGACCAGATAGGGGACCTCGTGGACCTCGAGCCCGATGCCGTGGCCCGTGCGATGCGGCAGCCCGGGCACCGCGTAGCCGGGGCCGAAACCGGCCGCTTCGATCACGCGCCGCGCGGCGGCGTCGACGTCCTCGCAGCGTGCGCCGATGCGCGCGGCGGCGAAGGCGGCGGCCTGGGCCGCCTTCTCCAGGTTCCAGATCTCGCGCTGGCGGGCGCTCGGCGTGCCGAAGACGTAGGACCGCGTGATATCCGAGACATAGCCGCCGACCGGCGCGCCGACATCGATCAGCACCATGTCCCCGTCGCGCAGCGTCTGCGGATAGGGCACGCCGTGCGGATAGGCCGTCGCCTCGCCGAACAGGACGATGTTGAACGCCGGCGGGCCCTCGGCGCCCAGCCGACGATGCGCCTCGACCAGGAAGGCCTGGACCTCGGTCGTGGTGATGCCCTCGCGCAGGATCCGCGCCGCCGCGCGCTGCGCCTCCAGGGTGATGCGCTTGGCCGTGCGCATCAGCGCGATCTCGGCGGGCGACTTGCGCGACCGGCAGGCGCCTGTGACGCTTGCTCCGTTGACGTAG
>JBIKXN010000461.1:0-3241 GCA_044355765.1 Alphaproteobacteria bacterium | reverse complement strand
CCGCCTCGTCCAGGGTCGGGATCACGATCGACAGAGCCGGCATATCGGCGGCGGCGTGTACGGACGACATCGATGCCTTCCCGCTGCGGGCGGCCCGGGGCCGAAGGACGACGGGTGGATATTCGCGCGCGACGGCGGCATTGTTGCCCCCTGCGGCTGCCGACCGCCGCGGCGAGTCGCCGCAGAGGGCATGTAACCGCAAAGACCGCGATCGCGAAATGGAGTCCGGACGCGGGTCCCGTGCGCCATGGGGCGTGCCTTCAGGTCCGCGCGGAGGTCGGACGCCGATGGAATCGATCTACTACGTGATGGCCTGGGCCTGCCACCGGCGGTGCAAGCATTGCTACGATAGCCGGTTCCGCCCCTATACGCGCGCGGCGCTCGGCGATGTCGTCGACGAGGCGATCCGAAACTTTCCCCGCATCGTCGACCATTTCCCCGAGCGCATGACCTATGTCGATCCCGCGGAACCGCCCGACCGGCGCGTCGAGCGGACAGGGCGCATCATCCTCTCGGGCGGCGAGTCGCTGCTCGACGCCGTGCGCGAGAGCGTGACCTACAAGGTGATCGAGCGCCTGCAGACGCGCTATCGCGCCGCCGGCGGCGCGAGGATCATCGTCCAGACGACCGGCGACCTGCTCACCGACCGCATCGTCGGCGACCTGCTGGATCGCGGCGTGCACATGATCTCCATCGCCAGCGTCGACGATTTCCATGTCGGCATGGAGGGACCCGAGAAGCAGCGCGCCTTCGTCGGGCGCCTGACGGAACTGTTCGAGCGCCACGGCATGCGTCCCTCCGGCGTCTCGGCGGCGACGCGCGACTGGCGCGCGGAAGAGGGCCCGCTCTACGGCTTCTTCGGCGCCACGCCCGACAGCTGGATCGGCAAGCTCTGGCCGCGCGGACGGGCGTGGGAGAACAGCCTGCCGCGCGCCACGATCGACGACAATTTCTGCAACCGCTGGTCGGGGGGACTCAATTTCCTGCGCCACCGCTTCGCCGGCAGCGAGGTCTCGGTCGAACCGGACGGCAGCGTCTATCCGTGCTGCGTCAAGACCGCACTGCCGCTGGGCAATTTGACCGAGGAACCGTTGATCGAGATCCTCGACTCGCTGGCCGGGATTCCCGCCTTCGAGGCCATCGACGCGGGTCAGCCGCAACGCATGGGCGTCGCCCATGGCTGGGACGAGGCGCGTTTCGCCGCCGCGTCGCGCACGACGTTGCCCGACGGCAAGGCCTACGAGAATCTCTGTATCGGCTGCGACAGCTTCCACCGCGAGCATCTGGGACCGGTGATCGCCGAGGCGCGGGCGAGGCGGATCGCGGCGCGCGGCGCGGCCCGCGCCGCGCGCGCAGGCCTGATGCCCGCCTGAGACCGGCCGCAGCCGAAGAGGAGGACCGTCATGATCCATCGCCGCCGCCTGCTCGCCGCCTTCGCCCTCGCGTCGCTGCCGGCGCTGTCGCGCGGCGCGCGCGCGCAGCCCGTGCCGCCCTGGACGGAGGTCCTGGCGAAGGCGCGCGGCCAGACCGTGTACTGGAACGCCTGGGCGGGCGACGAGAAGACCAACGACTTCATTGCCTGGGTCGGCGCGCAGACGCGGGCGCGTCATGGCGTGACCGTGCAGCATGTCCGCCTCAAGGACACCGCCGAGGCGGTGACCAAGGTCGTCGCCGAGAAGGCCGCCGGGCGGCTGCAGGGCGGCGGGGTCGACCTGATCTGGATCAACGGCCCCAATTTTCTCGCCATGAAGGACCAGCGCCTTCTGTACGGACCGGTGCTGCCGGCGTTGCCGAACGCCGGGCTCGTCGACACGACGAACAAGCGGTCCAACGTCGTCGACTTCACGACGCCGGTGGACGGCATGGCGGTGCCGTGGCGTCTGGCCCAGCTCGTCTTCGTCCACGACTCCGCGCGTCTGCGGCCCGCCGACGTGCCGCGCTCGGCCGAGGCGCTGCTCGCCTGGGCGCGCCGGAACCCGGGGCGGCTGACGCATCCCAACGTCGCCAATTTCATGGGCTCGACCTTCCTCAAGCAGGCGCTGGTCGACCTGTCGCCCGACCCGGACATCTTCCAGCGCCCGGCCACAGATGCCGGCTTCGATGCCGCCACGGCGCCGCTCTGGGCCTGGTACGATCAGCTGCGCCCTCTGCTCTGGCGCCAGGGACGGCAATTCCCCGAGAACGCCGCGGCGCAGCGCCAGTTGCTCAACGACGGCGAGATCGACATCACGCTGTCCTTCAATCCGTCCGAAGCCGCCGTCGCGGCGCAGGCCGGACTGCTGCCGGAGAGCGTGCGCAGCTTCACCTTCGCCAAGGGCGCGATCGGCAACACCAGCTTCGTCGCCATTCCCTTCAACGCCGCCCACAAGCACGGCGCGCTGGTCGTCGCCAATTTCCTTCTCGAGCCGGAAAGCCAGGCCCGCGCCGAGGATATCCGTCAGCTCGGCACCGCGAACGTGCTCGATGCCGGCAAGCTCTCGCCCGAACAGCGCCGGCTGTTCGAGACGCTGCCTGGACATCCGGCCCTGCCGCATCCGTCGGAGCTCGGCGCGATCCAGCTCGAGCCGCATGCCAGCTGGATGACGCGCATCGCCGCCGAGTGGAGCCGCCGCACGGCGCGATGAACGCGCGCACGCAGCCCCACAAGCTGCTGCGGCTGGCGCCGGGCCTGACGCTCGTCGTCTTTCTGGCGCCGATCGTCGCAGGGCTGGCGGGCACTGTCCTGCCGGCGTTCGGGTTTCTGCCCGCGCTCGGCGGCGACGGCCTGTCGCTCCAACCCTGGCGCCGGCTGTTCGAGACCCCCGGCTTCGCGGCCGCGCTGACGCTGACCCTGACGACCGGCTGGGGCGCCACGCTGCTCTCGATGCTCGTCGCAACCGGCATGGCGGCGGCGCTGCATCACCGTCCCGCCGGGCGCCGGCTCGGCGCCTGGATCGCGCCCGCGCTGGCGATGCCGCATTCAGCGCTCGCCATCGGCATGGCGTTCCTGATCCTGCCCTCGGGCTGGGCGCTGCGCGCGCTCTCGCCCTGGCTCACCGGCTGGAGCCGGCCGCCGGATTTCAGCACCGTCGGCCATGAATCGGGATGGCCGATCGTCCTGGCGCTGGCGCTCAAGGAGGTGCCCTATCTTGTGCTGATGATGCTGGGCGCGCTGAACCAGATCCCCGCCGCGGCGCAGCTGCGCGCCGCGCGCGCGCTGGGCTACGGCCCCGCGCAGGCCTGGCTGGCGGTGGTGCTGCCG
>JBIKXN010000460.1:0-3250 GCA_044355765.1 Alphaproteobacteria bacterium | reverse complement strand
GTTGACGTCGACGGAAGGCAACCCGCCTTCGATCCGGGCCCGTTCGCTGACGGGTGGCTGGTGCCATCCGCCAAGCGATATCAGGCACGACGGTCTGATTTCGACCTAACCCGCTGATTTTATTGGCGTCCCCTAGGGGATTCGAACCCCTGTTAGCTCGATAGGAAAAACAAACACGATACCGTTCCGCCCCTCAAGCGGTGGCTTTGCCCCGCGAAGCGGCCATGTCCCCCTGTCTGGCGGGTTTGCGGCTGGTGTGCAGCGTGAAGTCGGATTCGGGACGCGCGTCGCCGTCGGCGCGCTCCGCGCTCGGGATCCGTGCGGGCGAGGGGGCTACGACCGGCCGCGAATGATGGCGGGCGGGTTGGGGACGCGACGACGGGGCGGGGACGGTGCTGGTGCCGGGCGTCGGCTCGACCTCTCGGGCTCAAGGCGTCTGGCTCGGGGCTCAGCCCGGCGGCGCGCGGGAGCGTCGGCCGATGGCGTCGAGGATGCGGGCGATCGGGATGAGTGAAGCGAAGCGGTGACTGTTGCGCGCATCGAGCCGCAGGCGACGAGGCGCTGGAACCAGGCATTGAAACGGTCGGCCGGCGGTTGCGATCACTGGGCGCGGAGACGCGGTCGTGAAATCCGACTATCATCACCGGGTCTGACATGTGGAGGGGGAACCCATGATTGCGCTCAGTCGCAGACAATTCGTTGGCGTCGTCGTCGCGCTCGCGGGAACGGCGCTGTTGGCGGACTCGCCAGCGGTCGCGCAGAAGCGCGGCGGCACGGCGGTGATCGCGCAAGAGGCGGGGCCGGCGACGCTCGACATGCACTTCTCGACCAACATCGCGACGCGCAACGTGGTGATGCAGGTCTTCGAGCAGCTGATCACGCGCGACGAGAACAATGCGCCGCTGCTTGAGCTGGCGGAGAGCCTGACGGAGTCGCCCGACGGGCTGACCTACAGCTTCAAGCTCCGCAAGGGCGTGAAGTTCCACAACGGTAAGACGATGACCTCGGCCGACGTGCTCGCCTCGTTCGAGCGCTTCGCCAGGATCGGGCTGCAGAAGACGATCCTCGGTCCGGTGGCGTCGATGACGACGCCCGACGCCGACACGTTCGTCATCACGCTCAAGTCGAAGGCGCCGGCCTTTCTCGAGGAGCTCAGCCAGTTCGCCAATCCGATCGTCATCATGCCAGCGGAGCTGAAGGACGCCCCGGGCGGCAAGGTCGACATCATCGGGACCGGGCCCTACCAGTATGTCGAGTGGGTCGCCGACAGCCATGTGAAGTTGAAGCGCTTCGACGGCTACGTGCCGGACACGCGCCACAAGGGCACGACGGGTTTCGGCGGACACAAGGTCGCGTGGCTCGACGAGCTTGACTTCCGCTACGTGAAGGAGCCGGTCGCGCGCGTCGCCGGTATCGAGACGGGGCAGTTCCATCTCACCGAGGACGTGCCGACCAAGGCGGCGAAGCGGCTCAAGGACAACAAGAACGTCGTGCTCCATCCGATCCAGCGCTGGTGGATCCATGGCGCCTGGGTGAACCACGCCAATCCGCCCTTCGACAAGGTCGAGGTGCGGCGCGCCATGCAGATCGGCCTCGACATGGACGAGATCATGGACGTCGCGACCGATGGGGCCTTCGACCTCCAGCCGGGGTTCCAGTATCCCGGGACGCCGTATTTCACCGAGGCGGGCAAGCAGTACTACAACGTCAACGACAAGAAGAAGGCGGCCGAGCTCCTCAAGGCGTCAGGCTACAAGGGCGAGGAGATCGTCGTGATGACGCTGCCCGCCTATCAGAGCATGTACGACGCGGCGGTCGTGCTCGTGCAGCAGATGCAACAGATCGGCTTCAAGGTGCGCATGGATCCGGTCGACCTGCCGAGCGTCGGCGCCCGGCAGCGCAAGGCCGACGGCGGCTGGCATCTCTCCTTCACGGGGCTGGGCACCGGCCCGTCCGTTGGCCCGTTCGGCGCGATGGTGTTGATGGTCGGTCCCAATAGTCTCAACCACGCCGGCGACCCGGTGTTCGACCAGCTCTATGCCGAGCTGCAGTCGGGCCCGACCCTCGAGGCGCGCCGCGCCACGTTCGCGAAGATGCAGGAACGGCTCTACGAGCAGGTGAAGATGCTCAAGCTGGGCGACCTCACCAAAGTCATGGCGGCGCGCAGCACCGTGAAAGGCTTCATCCCCTACCGGATCCCGCGGATGTGGAACGTGTGGATCGAGGGTTGACGCGCGCGACGGCAGCCGGAGGGATGCGATGGGACGCTACATCGTCCACCGGCTGCTGAGCTCCATCCCGGTCCTGCTGCTCGTCACGCTGATCTCGTTCTGCGTGATGCAGCTCGTGCCGGGCGATCCGGCGTCGGTGATGGCCGGGCCGCAGGCGACCAAGGCGGAGGTCGAGCAGGTCCGCGCGCAACTCGGCCTCGATGAGCCGTTCATCAGGCAGCTCTCGCGCTGGTACGTGGGCCTCGCGCAAGGCGACCTCGGGCGCTCGATCCTGCTCGGCCGCAGCGTGACGCAGGCGATCGTCGAGCGCCTGCCCGTGACCATCGCGCTCGCCCTGCTTGCCTTCGCCTTCACGCTCGCCATCGGCGTGCCCGCGGGGATCGTCGCGGCGATGCGCCAGAACAGCTGGGTCGACCAGGCGGTGATGACGGTGGCGCTGATCGGCGTATCGCTGCCGAATTTCTGGCTCGCACTGATGCTGATCATCCTGTTCTCGGTGACGCTCGAGCTGCTGCCGGCCGGCGGCTACGTGCCGCTGGCGCAGGGCGTGTGGCCCTGGTTCAAGAGCCTGTTCCTGCCGGCACTGTCGCTGGGACTGCTGCAGATCGGGCTGCTCGCGCGCATCACGCGCTCGACCATGCTCGAGATCCTGCGCCAGGACTATGTGCGCACGGCGAAGGCCAAGGGGCTGCGGCGCTGGAAGGTGATCGGCAAGCATGCGCTCAAGAACGCGCTCATCCCGGTCGTCACAATCATCGGCATCATCTTCAGCCTGCTGCTCTCGGGATCGGTCGTGA
This sequence comes from Alphaproteobacteria bacterium, assembly GCA_044355765.1. GTDB lineage: Bacteria > Pseudomonadota > Alphaproteobacteria > CACIAM-22H2 > CACIAM-22H2 > CAIOSQ01. The sequence goes on along the minus strand of JBIKXN010000460.1, from coordinate 222 downwards.
TCGAGACGGTCTACTCGCTGCCGGGGCTCGGCCGCCTGCTCGCGAACTCGATCATCAGCCGTGACTACCCCGTTATCCAGGGCGGGCTGCTGGTGACCGCGGCGATGTTCGTGGCGATTAATCTCGCCGTCGACGTGCTCTACGCGGTGTTGGATCCGCGAGTGCGCTATGATTGAGGCCGTGGCCGGCCGACCATCGCGACGACGCCCGCCGGGCGTGCTC
>JBIKXN010000459.1:0-3270 GCA_044355765.1 Alphaproteobacteria bacterium | reverse complement strand
ACGGCGCATCGCACTGACCGCCCCCATGCTGGCGCAGACCCGCGCCGGTCTTTCGACGATCCCAGTCGCCGCCGAGGCGCCGATCGACGCCGTCGCGGTCGGCAGCCCGCATCTCTCCGAGGCCGAACTGCGCCGGCTGGCGGCCCTCTTCGCCGGGCGCCGCAGCCGCGTGCCTTTCTACGCCTGCACGGGCCGGCACGCGGTCGAAGGCGAGGCCCGCGCCGGTGTGGCGGCGCAACTGCGCGACGCCGGCGTCACGCTGGTGCTCGACACCTGCGTCGTCGTCACCCCGGTGATGGCCGAGGGCACGGGGCTGACCATGACCAACTCCGGCAAGTTCGCCCACTACATGAAGCCGAACACCGGACGCGACGTGGTCTTCGGCACGCTTGCGGATTGCGTCGAAAGCGCCGTGTCAGGTCGGCTCGCCCGCGACCAGGCGCTGTGGTCGTGAAGGCCGAACCCGTCATCGGCGGCGTCGCCACCGGGCGCGTCCTGCGCTGCACGCGGCCGCTCGGCTTCTGGGGCGGCGTCGATCCGGCGACCGGGGTCGTCGTCGATCCCGAGAACGAGCAGCGCGGCGTCGCGCTGGCCGGCCGCGTGCTGATGCTGGCGGCGACACGCGGCTCGAGTTCGTCGAGTTCGGTCCTGCTTGAACTGATCCTGGCGGGCAGGGCGCCGGCGGCGATCGTGCTCGGCGAGATCGACGCCATACTGGGCATCGGCATCGTCGTCGCGCGCGAGCTGGGGCGCGCGGGGCCGCCGCTGCTGCGGCTCGATCCGCTCGCGCAGAGCGCATTCGCCGACGGGCAATTTGTCGCCATCGCCGCCGACGGCACGATCACGCCGATCGCCGACAGCGCCAGCGGCACCAGCGACGAGGCTACGCTGCGCGGGCGGCTGGCCGAGCTGCGCGAGGCGCATCGCCGGCTCGACGGGGAGATCGCGGCGCTCGATGCCGCTCCGGCCCTCGACCAGTTGCAGCTTCAGCGGCTCAAGAAACGCAAGCTGGCGCTGAAGGACCAGATCGCCCGTCTCGAGGCGGCGCTGGTGCCCGACATCATCGCCTGAGGAGATCGCGCGTCACGCGCGCGCGGCGCGTCGTCGCTGGTACATCTCGCGATCGGCTTCCTCGATCGCCTGCAGCGGATCGACGACCGACCGGAAGGAATAGCTGCCCCAGGACACGGAGAGCGGCATCGTGCGCCCCTTCCAGACCAGCGGCGTCCGCTCGATGGCGCGCGCGAGGCTTTCGGCCTTCTCCGCCGCTTCCGCCTCGTCGGCGTTGGCGAGGATCATGCCGAACTCGTCGCCGCCCAGGCGCCCGGTGGTGTCGGTGTCGCGGACATTGTCCGCCAGGATCCGCGCCACCTGCAGCAGCGCCGCGTCGCCGGCGGCGTGCCCCAGCGTGTCGTTGATCTCCTTGAGGCCGTCGACGTCGAAATACAGCACCGCCGACGGCGTGCCGTAGCGGTCGGAGAAGGACATCATGCGCGACAATTCGCGCACGAAGGCACGCCGGTTCGCGATCGGCGTGAGCGTGTCCTGGTCGTTGGTCTGTTCGAGGTTCTTGATCCGGGTCTGCGCGACCTGCAGGTCGCGCCGCAGCGCGTCGACCTCGGCCATCAGGGCCATGATCGCCTGCTTTACCTTGGGGGTGAACTCCGTCTCGGGAATCCCCATCACCGAGGTCATGTCGCGCGCGCCGTTGGCGGACGCCGACGACGACGCGTCGCGCGCGGCGCCCGCGGCGGCCATACGTTGCGTGCCATAGGCGCCGCCGATTTCGCGGGGGGATCTGGTGTCGATCTTCATCGATCTCTGCCCTTCGGAGTTGCCCGCCGCGGTCGCGGCGCGTTTCCGTTCCCCGGGATAAGGGAATAATCTAAAGCCTTGGTTACCGGCCCGGCGCCCTGCGGCGCGAACCGGGCGCTAGGAGCGGAAATGTCGAAAACACGCCCGACGGTCGGGGTCATCATGGGCAGCCAGTCGGACTGGGCGACCATGCGCGCCGCGAGCGACATGCTCGCCGCCCTCCAGATCCCCCACGAGACCCGGATCGTTTCGGCGCATCGAACGCCGCGGCGCCTGTTCGCCTACGCGACGAACGCCAAGCGCCGCGGCCTCAAGGTGCTGATCGCGGGCGCTGGCGGCGCCGCACATCTGCCGGGCATGGCGGCGTCGATGACGACGCTCCCCGTCCTTGGCGTGCCGGTCCAGAGCCGCGCGCTGCAGGGCCTCGACAGCCTGCTGTCGATCGTCCAGATGCCCGGCGGGATCCCGGTGGGGACGCTGGCCATCGGCGAATCGGGCGCGCGCAACGCCGCCCTGCTGGCCGCCGCCATACTCGCGCTGGCGGACCCCGCGCTCGACCGGCGGCTGATGGCCTGGCGCGCCGCCCAGACGGCGGCGGTCGCGCTGACGCCGGTGGACGCGCCGGCCGCGGTTCCGGTACCGCGGCCATGACCGTTCCCGCGGCGCCCCTGCCCCCCGGATCGACCATCGGGATCCTGGGCGGCGGGCAACTGGGCCGGATGACCGCCATGGCGGCTGCCCGGCTGGGCTATCGCTGCGCGATCTTCTGCCCCGAGGCCGACGCGCCGGCGAGCCAGGTCAGCGCGCTCACCATCCGCGGCGCCTATGACGACCCCGAGGCGCAGCACCGCTTCGCCGCCGCCGTCGACGTCGTGACCTACGAATTCGAGAACATCCCGCTGGCGCCGGTCGAGGCGCTGGCGCGCCTGAGGCCCGTACGCCCTGCGCCGGCGGTGCTCGCCGCCTGCCAGGACCGGATCCTGGAGAAGCGCGCGCTGACCGCGGCCGGCATCGCCACCGCGCGCTACGCCGCGATCGAGAGCCTGGAGGACCTGCCCGGCGCGACCGCCGACCTCTCGCCCGGGATACTGAAGACGGCGCGTATGGGCTACGACGGCAAGGGTCAGGCGCGCGTGGCCGGACCGGCCGAGGCCGCGGCGGCGTTCGCGCGCTTCGGGGCGGTGGCCTGCGTCCTGGAAGCGGTCGTCGACTTCGCCTGCGAGGTCTCGGTGATCGCCGCGCGCGACCTCGGCGGACAGGTCGCGACATACTCTACGGTTGAAAATCGCCATGTCCACCACATCCTCGACGAGACGATCGCCCCCGCACCCGTCGCCCCGGCGATCGCCGCCGAGGCCGAGCGCATCGCCCGGCGGATCGCAGAGCGGCTCGACGTCGTCGGCCTGATCGCGGTCGAGATGTTCGTCACCCGCGCGGGCGCGGTGCTGGTCAACG
>JBIKXN010000082.1:0-10900 GCA_044355765.1 Alphaproteobacteria bacterium | reverse complement strand
CCCGCCACAGCGCCTCGCCGAGACCGCTCTCGACGCCGGCCGCGTTGCGGGCATCGGTCCGCGCCACGACCAGGATGTCGGCGCCCGCCTCGCGCGCCATGACGGCAGCGCGGACGCGCCGCAGCGCCGCAGCGCGCGGGACCACCGCGCCCGGAGCGCCGAAATCGCGCTTCGGGCTCTCCTGGTCCTCGAGGATCGCGGCCGCGGCGCCCGCCTGGGCCAGACCGCGCAGGCAGCGCTGGAGGTTCTGGGCATTGCCGAAGCCCGTGTCGGCATCGACGATCAGAGGCAGCGGTGCCGCGGCGGCGACATCGCGGGCCTGGTCGGCCAATTCGCCATAGGACAGCAGACCGGCGTCCGGAACGCCGAGCCGCGCGGCCGAAACCGAGAACCCGCTCAGAAAAGCAGCCGGGAACCCCGCCTGATGCGCCATCCGGAAACCCAGGGCGTCGTAGCAGCTGGGAACGGTCAGCGTGCCGCGTTCAAGCGCCGCGCGCAGGCATCCGGCCGGCGAGGCGGCATGGCGTTTGGACATTCCCGATCCTTCCGTTGACATGCCCGAAGGCGAACGCGCTAGGCCGGGTCGAGCCGCAGGATCGCGCCATCGGCGGCATCGATCGCGAGATAGAGGCGCCCGTCGGGGCCCTGGCGGACGTCGCGTATGCGATGGCCAGCGTCCTGCAGCAGACGCTCCTCGAGCAGCACGCGCTCCCCGGCCATCTCCAGCCGGATCAGCGCCTGGCCCGCCAGCGCGCCGACGAAGAGGCTGCCGCGCCAGGCCGGATAGGCCGAGCCGGTATAGAAGACCATGCCCGACGGGGCGACCGAGGGCGTCCAGACCCAAAGCGGGTCGACGATGCCCGGCAGGCTACGATGGGGCGAAATCGGCGCTCCGGAATACTCGACGCCGTGCGCGGCGCGCGGCCATCCGTAATCGGCGCCGGGCGCCAGCAGGTTCACCTCGTCGCCGCCGCGCGCGCCATGCTCGTGCATCCACAACGCGCCGCTGCGCGGATGGACGGCGAGCCCCTGCGGGTTGCGATGGCCGAGCGTGAAGATCTCCGCGCGCGCGCCGGGCCGACCGACCAGCGGGTTGTCCGCGGGGATCGAACCGTCGTCGCGCAGACGGATGGTCTTGCCCCGCAAGTCGCCCGGATCCCCGGCCGCGGCACGCGCCACCATGCGATCGCCGAAACCGGCATGCAGCATTCCATCCGGTGCGAAAGCCAGGCGGCAGCCGAAATGGAACCCGTTGGCGACCGGAGGCCCGGCCTCGAAGATCGGGGTCACATCCGCGAGCACGGGCCCCGGACGCAGTTCGGCGCGCGCGATCCGCGTCGTCGCCCCACCCCCGGCCGGCGCCGCATAGGAAAAAAAGAGGACCCCGTTGGCGGCAAAACCCGGATGCAGGCACAGGTCGAGCAGACCGCCCTGCCCCACCGCCCATACCGGCGGGACGCCGCGCACCTCCTCCATCCGGCCGTCGCGCGCGACGAGCCGCAACCGTCCGGGGCGCTCGCTGACCAGCAACCGGCCGTCCGGAAGGAACGCGATCGACCAGGGATTCTCGAGACCGGATGCGACGGGCCTGGGGCGCAGCCGATGAACCGGTTGCCCGCGCGCAGCGCTCGGCGACGCGGCTGCCGCTGCGCCTGCCAGCAGAACGAGGCGACGCGATAGGGTCATGCCCGTCGCGCCGCCCTCAGTCGACGAGGATCTTCTCGCTGGGCTTGGGCAGCGCGGGCGGCAGGGTCGGACCGACCTCGAAGCCGAGCTTGCCGTTCTCGACCTTCACCCGGACGCTGCCGCCCTTCGCCAGCCTGCCGAAGAGCAGTTCGTCGGCGAGCGGCTTCTTGATGTTCTCCTGGATCACGCGCGCCAGCGGCCGGGCGCCGTAGAGTTCGTCGTAGCCTTTCTCCGCGAGCCAGGTCCGCGCCTCGTCCGACACCGCGATCGCGACCTGGCGATCCGCCAGTTGGCGTTCGAGTTCGAGCACGAATTTGTCGACCACGCGATGGATCGTCTCCGGCTTGAGGCGGCCGAAGGCGACAACCGCGTCGAGCCGGTTACGGAACTCCGGCGTGAACATGCGGTTGATCGCCTCGACGTCGTCGCCGACGCGCGCCTCCTGCCCGAATCCGATCGCCGGCTTCGCCATGTCGGCGGCTCCGGCATTCGTCGTCATGATCAGGATGACGTTGCGGAAATCGACGGTCTTGCCGTTGTGGTCGGTCAGCTTCCCGTGATCCATGACCTGAAGCAGGATATTGAACAGGTCGGGATGCGCCTTCTCGATCTCGTCGAGCAGCAGCACGCAATGCGGATGCTGGTCGATCGCGTCGGTCAGCAGGCCGCCCTGGTCGAAGCCGACATAGCCCGGCGGCGCGCCGATCAGCCGCGAGACCGTGTGACGCTCCATGTATTCGGACATGTCGAAGCGCTTGAGCTCCACACCCAGGGTCTTCGCCAACTGGCGCGCCACCTCGGTCTTGCCGACACCGGTCGGCCCGGAGAACAGATAGGACCCGATCGGCTTCTCCATGTCGCGCAGACCGGCCCGCGAAAGCTTGATCGCCGCCGACAGCGCCTCGATCGCGGCATCCTGGCCGAAGACCACGCGCTTGAGTTCGGCCTCGAGCGTCTGCAGCACCTCGCGGTCGTCGGTCGACACCGACTTCGGCGGGATGCGGGCGATCTTCGCCACCACCGCCTCGACGTCCTTGACCGCGATGACGCGCTTGCGCTTGCCCGGCGGCAGCAGCATCTGGGCCGCACCGACCTCGTCGATCACGTCGATCGCCTTGTCGGGAAGCTTGCGGTCGTTGATGTAGCGCGCCGACAATTCGACGGCCGAGCGCACCGCCTCGTTCGTGTAGCGCACGTTGTGGTGCTGCTCGTAATAGGGTTTGAGGCCCTTGACGATCCGGATCGTGTCCTCGACCGACGGCTCGTTGACGTCGATCTTCTGGAAGCGGCGGACCAGCGCGCGGTCCTTCTCGAAATGCGTCCGGTATTCCTTGTAGGTGGTCGATCCGATGCAGCGCAGCGTGCCCGACGCCAGTGCCGGCTTGAGCAGGTTCGAGGCGTCCATGGATCCGCCCGACGTCGCGCCCGCGCCGATCACGGTGTGGATCTCGTCGATGAACAGGATCCCGTTTGGCTGCTGCTCGAGTTCCGAGAGCACCGCCTTGAGCCGCTCCTCGAAATCGCCGCGATAGCGGGTGCCCGCCAGCAGCGTCCCCATGTCGAGCGAATAGATCACCGCCTGGCGCAGGACCTCGGGCACCTCGCCCTTGACGATCTTGCGCGCCAGTCCTTCGGCGATAGCCGTCTTGCCGACGCCGGGGTCACCGACATAGAGCGGGTTGTTCTTGAAACGCCGGCAGAGGATCTGGATCGTCCGTTCGACTTCCGCGGTGCGGCCGATCAGCGGGTCGATCTTGCCCTGCGTGGCCTTCTTGTTGAGATTGACGCAATAGGTGGCAAGCGCCTCCTGCGCGCGCTTCTGCCCGCCCTGTTTCTCGCCAGCGCCGCGTTCGCCGCCGCCTTCGTCCTCGGCGCCGCGGACCCGGCGCTGCTCGCCGCGGCCCGGAACCTTCGAGACGCCGTGCGAGATGTAGTTCACGGCATCGAGTCGCGACATGTTCTGGCGCTGGAGGAAATAGACGGCGTGGCTCTCGCGCTCCTGGAACATCGCGACGAGCACGTTCGCGCCGGTGACCTCCTCGCGGCCCGACGACTGCACATGGATCGCCGCACGCTGCAGGACGCGCTGGAACCCGGCGGTCGGCTTGGCTTCCCCGCCGCGGTTGGAGACCAGCCCGGTCAACTCGTTGTCGACATAGGTACGCAGGTCGGATTGCAGCCGATCGACATCGACGCCGCAGGCCTTGAGCACGGCCAGCGCGTCCTCGTCTTCGGCGAGCGCCAGCAGCAGGTGCTCGAGGGTCGCGTATTCGTGGCGACGCTCGTTCGCCAGCGCCAGGGCGCGGTGCAGCGTCTGCTCGAGATTGGGCGACAGCATACCGATCGTGCTCCCTGTGCGGGGCGATCGCGCCGCGCGGCGCGGCGGAACGCCGGTGTGTGGGCGGAGTCTAGCAGGAACCGGGCCGCTCGTGCCGCTCGAAAAGGGGCACCCCCGAATCTCAGTCCTTTTCGAGCGTGCAGCGCAACGGATGCTGGTTGCGCCGGGCGAACTCCGTCACCTGGTTTACCTTGGTCTCGGCGACTTCGTAGGTGAACACGCCGCATACGCCGACGCCGCGACGATGGACATGCAGCATGATCTGGGTCGCCTCTTCGCGGTTCTTCGAAAAGAACCGCTCGAGCACGTGGACGACGAACTCCATCGGCGTGTAGTCGTCATTAAGCATCAGGACCTTGTACATCGACGGCTTGCGCGTGCGCGTCTGCGTCTGCAAGGCGCCGCCGGTGCGCTCGCCATCGTCGCGATCGGGATCGTCGTCGCTCATTTGCCTGGGACCGCGTGCATGGCCGGGATGATATTGGACGGCACGGCAACGTGAAAAGGGTTCCGACCGCGCCGGGTCGCGCAAAAAGAGAGGGCCCGGGTCGCGTCGCGACCCGGGCCCCGTCTAGGCGTCGTCCGAGGTTCAGGCCGCGACGGGCTTGAAGATCTTCTCGACGCTGACGTTCATGCGCGCGGCCAGCGGCTCGAGCGCGTCGTTGGCGACCTTGACCATCGCCTCGGAGACCTTGGTGCTCTCCGCGACGAACTTGTCGAAGTTCCCCTTGGCGAAATCGGTCTGCAGATCGACCGCCTCGCGCAGGCTCTTCACGCCCACCATCGCCTTGGCGGTGGCGGCGGCGTTCTCGACCGCCTCCTGGGTCAGGCCCATCCAAGCCTTGGAGATGGCCTCGGCGCCCTTCGCCCAGATCTGCGACGACGCGACCATGGCGTCCCAGTTGTCCTTCTGGAGCTTCGAGATCTCCTCGAACGACTTGTAGGCCTGCTGCTGGGCCTTCTCGAACTGCTCGCGGGTGGCGGTGCCGACCGAGTCGAACGCGGTGGGGTTCATGACGCTGGTTCCTTTCGGGGTACGGGACGGAGACGTTTCGGAAAGAGACGACGGAGCGAGGATGGGGCTCGGCAGAAGCGGGCGGGACGGTGTCACGGGAGACGGCTTGCGCCCCGCGCCGGTGTTGCGCCCTGATCGCTGCTTTGCGGCCATCCAGCTAACCTCTTGAATGCAGTTTGTGCGCTGCAACGAGGCTGATATAGGCAGCGCAGCAATCCCGTCAAGGGTTTTTTGTGCAGCGCACAAAATTCAGCTGGCGCCGAGGATCCCCCACAGCCTTCCACCCCGGATCGCGAGCTCGAAGCTTCGGCCCATCGTCCCGCCTCGCCCGCCCACCCCGACGCTGTAATCAAGACGGGGCTGCGCCGGATCGATCGGCCGCGGCGGGTTAACCGGGACGCCGGTCGGGTCGGCCTCGAACAGCAACCGGTCGAAGGCGAGGCGCGCGAACGCCGGATCCTGCCGGCGCCAGGCATTGAGATGCCAGACGCCGTCGGCACAGGCCGACACGAGCCAGTAGAAATCGTTGGATTGCAGGCGGGTACCGTCGGCCGGCTGGGTCTGGAACCCGGCCGAGCGCAGCGCGCCGACCAGTGCCGAGAGACGCGCGGGATCCAGCCGGGTTTCGGCCACCGCGCTGCTCGCGCGATCCAGGACATAGGCGTTGAGGATCAGCGGCGCGCCGCGAATGACCGTGGTGCGCAACGTCGCGCCCTGGCTGGCTTCGGCGAAGCTCAACTCGTAGACCCGGACCTGCTCTTCCCAAACGCCGTTGTAGACGAAGCGATAGCGGCCCGGGGCGCCCGCCACGCAATCGGCCCGCAGATCCTCGCCGCCGGCAAAAGGATACCAGCCGACGGCGCGACGGATCGGGTCAGAGGCGACCGTGCCGTCCGAGATGCCGCACGCGGCCAGGAATGCGAGGATCGCGGAGAACAGGAGGGGGCGCATCGATACCTCGGGCAGGTGCGGCCGCGACGAGAGCGGCGTGGCGGGAATTTGGCCTGGACAGGGGCGAATCCGAGCCCCTAGCCTTGCGTCGATTCGCGCGGGATTTGCGGCACCAAGATGGCGCTTCTGGGCAGAACTTCTAGGACGACCGCGATCGCGGCCCTGCGCACGGTGCTGGCAGGTCTGGCGGCGGCGGCTATGCTTGTCCTCGCCCCCCTGGCGACGGCCAAGACGACCCCTCCGGTCAAGCCTCGCTATGCCGCGATCGTCGTGGACGGCCTGACCGGAGAGGTCCTGCATGCCGAACACGCCGATGCCCTGCGCTACCCCGCCTCGCTGACCAAGATGATGACCTTGTTCATGATCTTCGAGGCGCTCGACCGCAAGAAGATCGGCCTGGACAGCGAATGGAAGGTGTCGGCTTTCGCGGCGGGCCAGAGCCCGACCAAGCTTGGCCTGCAGGCCGGTCGCACGATCGCCGTGCGCGACGTCATCCTCGGGCTGGTGACCAAATCGGCGAACGACGCCGCGGTGGTCGCGGCGGAAAACCTGGCCGGCACCGAGCCGGCTTTCGCCGCCCAGATGACCGAGCGCGCCCGCAAGCTGGGGCTCGCGCGCACCACCTTCCGCAATGCCTCGGGCCTTCCCAATCCCGGCCAGGTCACCACCGCCGCCGACATGGCCCGGCTCGCGCGCGCCCTTATCCGCAGCTTCCCGCAGCATTATGCCTTCTTCTCGGCCAGCCAGTTCAGCTTCGCCGGCACGACCCACCACAACCACAACCGGTTCATGCAGTGGTATGACGGCGCCGACGGGCTGAAGACCGGCTATATCCATGCATCCGGCTTCAACCTCGCCGCCTCCGCCGTCCGCCATGACCGCCGCCTCGTCGGCGTGGTGCTGGGCGGGCCCTCGTCGGGCTGGCGCGACGACCGGATGGGCGAGTTGATGGACGCGGCCTTCGCCCGCAAGCAGAAGGATCGCCAACCGCGCGTCGCGGCCGACGATGCCGCCGCCAGGGGCCAACGTACGGGGCCCGGCACCGAAACTGCGGCGCATGCGCCCCGCGCCGGGCGACCTCCGGCACCGCCCGAAACGAGCGCGACGCCACGGCCCGGCTGGGCCATCCAGGTGGGCGCCTATTCCGAGGTCGAACTGGCGCAGCGTGCGATCCAGCAGGCGCGCAAACTGGCGCCCACCCCGCTTCAGGCCGCGGCGACGGAAATCCAGCGCGTCGGCGGCACCGGGCGCGACGCCAATCGTTTGCGCGCCAGGCTCACAGGGCTGGGGGCCAAGGCGGCGCGGGACGCCTGCGAGGTGCTGCGCGAGCGCGGGTTGCCCTGTCTCGTGGTGCCCCCCGGCCCGGGAGTACCGGCTCTCGCCGCAGCCCCCGGAACGGGCTGATCAGCCCCCCGCTGCCTTTCGCTCGGCGATCAGTTCGGCGATGAAGGTCCGCTTGTGCGTCACCACCCATTGGGCATAACTCCAGCCGCCGGGTTCCGGCTGCAAGGGGCTTTCGGGCGACGGCGTGAAGAGCAGCACTTCGCGTGCGCCGTTCGAGACATAGGCGCTGACGCGCATCAGTTGGAAGAAAGGCCCCTCATAGGCGACCAGGGCGCGCCGCGAGGTCGTGTCGAGCCCGCTGACGATGACGCCGTTGACGTGCTCGCCGGGCTTCTGCTGCACGATCGGGTAGCTGACGCCGCTCGTCGCGCGCCGCTCCCAGTCGAACAGCACCGCGGTGCGCAGATGGGCCCCGAGCGCCGCTTCGCGCCCGAGCACGATGGCGCGGACGTCCGGATCCATCAACGTGCCGTAGAAGAAGAACCGCATCCCTATAGCTCCTTGGGCGCTTCGATTCCGCTGCGACCTAATTCTGCCACCAAATCGGCCTTGAGGCGAGAGAGACCGTCCGCGTCGCCCGACTCGCAGCGCGCCACCAGCACGTCCTGGGTGTTCGACGCGCGCAGCAGCCACCACCCGTCCGGCGTGGTGACGCGCACACCGTCGACGTCGTTGACCGAGGCGCCGGCGGCGCGCAGCCGCGCGCGCACTTCGTCGACCACGGCGAATTTGCGCGTCTCGTCCACCGGAAAGCGCAGTTCGGGGGTGTTCGTCACCTGGGGCAGTCGATCGCGCATGTCGGCGAGGCTCTCCGGCGCCCGCGCGACCAGCGACAGGATCCGCACCGCGGCATAGAGCGCGTCGTCGAAGCCGTACCAGCGATCGGCGAAGAAGATATGGCCGGACATCTCGCCCGCGAGCGGCGCCTTGGTCTCGTACATCTTCGTCTTGATGATGGAATGGCCGGTGCGCCACATCAGCGGCGCGCCGCCCAGCCGCGCGATCTCGTCGAACAGCGTCTGGCTGGCCTTGACGTCGGCGATGATCGTGGCGCCCGGACGCTCGGCAAGCACCTCGCGCGCGAAGACGGCCATGATCTGGTCGCCCCACAGGATCCGCCCCTTGCCGTCGACGACGCCGATCCGGTCCGCGTCGCCGTCGAAGGCAACGCCCAGATCGGCGCGCTCGTGCGCCACGGCCTGCTGCAGCTGCACCAGGTTACTGGCCACGGTAGGGTCGGGATGATGCGCGGGGAACCTCCCGTCGATGTCTTCGTTGAGCAGCACGTGGCGACCGGGCAGCCGCGCCGTCAGCCGGGTCATGATCTCGCCGCCCGCGCCGTTCCCGGCGTCCCATACCACCGTCAGATCGCGGCCGGGCCGGTAGTCCTGCAGCAGCCGCGCGACATAGGCCTCGCGGACATCCGCCGAGGTCACCGCGCCGTCTCCGGTCGCGAATGTCCCGGCCGCGCAGCGCGCGCCCATGCGGCGGATGTCGTCGCCCCAGAAGCTCTTGCCACCGATCACCATCTTGAAGCCGTTGTACTCGGACGGGTTGTGCGATCCGGTGACCTGGATCCCCGCGTCGACGTCCAGCGTATGGGCGGCGAAATACAGCATCGGCGTCGGGCCGAGCCCGACATCGACGACGTCGAGGCCGGTGGCGACCAGCCCTTCGATCAGCGCCGCCTGCATGTCGGGCGAATGGAGCCTGCCGTCGCGCGCCGCGACGACGCGACGGCCCCCGCGCTCACGCACGGCGGTGCCGAAGCCCAGCCCGACGGCGCGCGCATCCGCGGTCGAAAGGGTGCGTCCGACGATGCCGCGGATGTCGTATTCGCGCAGGATCGAGGGATCGAAACGGTGGCCGCTACCGGTGGTCACGAGGACGTCTCCGTCAAGTGGCGCTGCCTTGCGCGGTCGCGGGCCGGCCGATCGACTGGTAGTCGATACCGGCGGCGATCATGTCGGCCGGGGAATAGACGTTGCGCAGATCGACCACCACCGGCGTGCGCAGCAGCTGGCGGATGCGCGCGGGATCGAGCGCGCGGAACTCGTTCCATTCCGTCAACAGCGCCATCGCGTCCGCGTCGCGCATCGCCTCGACCGCGCTGGCGCAGAACTCGACGCCGGGCAGCATCTGGCGCGCCTCGCCGCGCATGCCTTCGGGGTCGTAGGCGCGCACGCGGGCTCCCGCCGCCACCAGCGGCGGCAGGATGGCGAGGCTTGGCGCGTCGCGCATGTCGTCGGTGTTCGGCTTGAAGGTCAGGCCCAGCACCGCGATGGTCTTGCCTGCGACCGATCCGCCGCAGGCGCGCACGATCCGGTCGGCCATCGCCGCCTTGCGGCGGTCGTTGATATCTACCACCGTCTCGACGATGCGCAGCGGGCTGCCATGGTCCTGCGCCGTCTTCACCAGCGCCAGCGTGTCCTTGGGAAAGCAAGACCCGCCATAGCCGGGACCGGGGTGGAGGAACTTGCGCCCGATCCGGCCGTCGAGGCCGATGCCCTTGGCCACGTCATGCACGTCGGCGCCGACCTTCTCGCACAGATCGGCGATCTCGTTGATGAAGGTGATCTTCGTCGCGAGGAAGGTGTTGGCCGCGTATTTGATCAGCTCGCTGGTCTCGAGCGAGGTGAAGACGATCGGCGTCTCGATCAGATAGAGCGGGCGGTACAGCTCGCGCATCGTCGCGCGCGCCTTCTCGCTGTCGGTGCCGATCACGACCCTGTCCGGCCGCATGAAGTCCGAGATCGCAGCGCCTTCGCGCAGGAACTCCGGATTGGAGACGACGTCGAAGCTCGCCTGCGGCGCCACGGCCCGGATGCGGCGCGCGACCTCGCGGCCGGTCCCGACCGGCACGGTCGATTTCGTGACCACGACGGCGTAGCCGGTCAGCGCGCGACCGATCTCTTCCGCCGCGGCGTAAACGTAGGACAGATCGGCATGGCCGTCGCCGCGCCGCGACGGCGTGCCGACGGCGATGAACACCGCATCGGCGCCAGGGACCGCGCTGGCCAGATCGGTCGTGAATTTCAGGCGGCCGGCGGCCTTGTTCTTGGCCACGATCTGGTCCAGACCGGGCTCGAAGATCGGGATCTCGCCGCGCTCGAGGCGCTCGATCTTCGCCGCGTCCTTGTCGACGCAGGTGACGTCGACGCCGAACTCGGAAAAACAGGCACCGGTGACGAGCCCGACATAGCCGGTGCCGATCATGGTCACGCGCATGGAGAGGACCTTCCCGCGGGCTGTGGTCGAAGCGTCAGACGTAGGGCTTCATGGCGGCGCGCGCCGCGGCGCCGATGTCGGGCCGGGCGAGCGCGAAGGCGAGATTGGCCTCGAAGAAGCCGACCTTGTCGCCGCAATCGAAGCGCGTGCCCGCGAAGCGCAGGCCGTGGAACGGCGCGGCGCCGATCATGGCCGCGAGCGCGTCGGTCAGTTGGATCTCGCCGCCGGCGCCGCGCGTGCCCTTGTCGAGGTGACGGAACACCGTGGGTTCGAGGATATAGCGGCCGATCACGGCGCAGGTGGATGGCGCCTTGTCGGGCGCCGGCTTCTCGATCAGC
>JBIKXN010000121.1:0-9074 GCA_044355765.1 Alphaproteobacteria bacterium | reverse complement strand
CAGGCGCCGCGCCATGCCGTCGCCGACGGAGACCGTCCGCGCGCGTGACGCCGCGGCGAGCCGGGCATCGAAGGCGATGACCGCGGGCTGTTCAGGGCGCTCGCGTGCGACCGCCAGCAGGTCGTCCAGATCCGCGACATCCGCCGCGTGCAGCACCGCCATTCCCGCCAGCACCGCCAGATCGAGCGGCGGCGCGTCGAGCCAGGGCAGGTCGCTGGCGCCCTCGGCGAGATCGACCAGCAGCGTCGCGGGCAGCCCCAGACGCAACCAGCCGCGCAGCGCCTGCCCCGCCTCCGGCCACAGGCTTCGGCGATCCAGCACCAGCAGCGGCCGCATGCCGCCGGCGGCCAGCCCGCGCGCCAGACCCAGCCCGTGATGCACGACGCCCTGCGCGCGCAGGACCCGGCCGCGGAAGCGGCCCTCCAGCGCCGCGACCGCGTCGGAGCCGATCGCGACGCTCTGCACGATCGCGACGCACGCGGTATCGGCGGCGAGCGAGCGACCGAGAAATGCCGCGAGCCGCTCGCCGCGGGCCCCGCCGTCGGCGCGGCGTCCGCTGCCCGGCGAGGCCGCGACATGCAAAAGCACCGGCTGGTCGCGGCGCGCGTCGCGCAGGTTCCGCAGCACCGGCAGCAACTGGTCGTAGCGGCGGCCCGGCACCGGCCCGACATAATAGACGCCGAGTTCGTCGAACATGAACCCGCCCGCGGCGAGGCCGCGCGCGAATTCCTCGGCCCGGCGCGCCAGCGCGTAGCCGGGCCCAGGCAGGTTGCGGACGATCTGCTTGCCCAGGTCGCGCATCGCCAGATAGGGCGCCGACGAGACCAGGCGCGAGATCTGCGCCGCGACCGCGCCCGGCAGCCCGCCCTCGTCGAGATCCGGATCCAGCATGACGACCAGCAGCGGCACGCCGACGACGCGCGCCGCCCGGATGGCCGCGAGCCCGGCACCGCTCGCCACCGATGCGGGCTCGACCACCGCGACGACATCGGCCGGCTGGCCGGCGCGCCGGGCCGCGAGCGCGAGACCCAACGCCGTGGATATCGTGCCGCCGGCGAGGGGGTCGTCGACGGCATCGGCTGCGGCGGCAGGTCCGTGCGGCATCTGCCAGGAGGGCCGCCGGCCGGCGAGGCGCAGCCACGCGGCCGCGCCGATCGGCGATCCCCAGACGATCGGTGCCGACCGGCCGCGTCCGAGCGCGAAGAGCGCGACAGCCGCCTCGATCCAGGGGCGCGCCACCGGATCCTCGCCGCCGCCGAGGTCCGAGGCGAGCCGGTGCAAATCGCGCGCGCGCCGCGCGCCGGCGCGATCCTCGACCAGCCGCGCCACGCGTTCGACCAGGTCGCTCGCCGGCATCGCGCCGCAGCTACCGCACGCGACGCGCAACCGGAGCGCGTCCACCCCATCGCCTTCGCTCTCCTGCGCGGCCACGGACGGTCCCGTCGGGTCGACCGACGGCGCGGCCGAGAGCGCCACGGCGACGCTGGTCCCGGCCAGCGTCGCGAGCCGATCCTCCAGGGCGGAGAGGACAGCCGCCGCGTCCGGCCGCAACCGCAGGAACCCCGGCTCCGCTTCGCATTCGATGCCGCGCGGGCGCAATCCCAGGGCGCGGATCGCCTGCACGGCGGCGCGCATGTCGCCGCCCGGATCGCGGCTCGCCGGCAGGCGGATCAGATCGCCCAGCCCCTGACCCAACGGCAGACCGATGGCGAGCGCGGCGGCGACGGTGGTCGCGCCCGGCGCCAGGGCGAGCGGCAGATCGCAGGCCCGTCCAATGGCGCGCATCGCGGCGAGGGTGGCAAGCGGGTCGTCGAGCCTTAGCGCGATCACCATGTCTTCGCAGCCCGACCGGGCGAGCCGTCCGGTCTCGCGCAGCGCCAGGCCCGCCAGCGCGATCGGCGGCGACGGCGCCGCGGGCCCTGTGGCCGCGGCCGCCATTCCGAGCCGAAGTCCGAGCATGCAGCCATGCGCGCGCGCCACCTGGACGAGTTCGGCGAGCGCCGCGTCGTCCTGGTCGATCGGCGTGAACCAGATCCCGCGCGCGCCCGCCTCGATGGCGGCGCCCGCCAGCGCCGCGTCGCCGCCGCCGATGTCCGCCAGCACCGGCAGCGCGCAACCCGGTGCGATCAGCCGCAGCGTCTCGACGTCCTCCGGCGTGGCGCAGTCGAGCCGGAGCAGATCGGCGCCGGCGCGCTCCAGATCCTCCGCCGCCGCGCGCAGCGCGCGCAGCGCGGCGCGATCCCGGCCTGCGGCGCGGGGAAGGGCCGCCTCGACCGCGACCGGCGCGCCGCCGCCCAGCCGCACGCCGCCGACCCAGATCGGACGGCTCGCGCGACGCGCGCGCGGGTCTTCCTCACGTTCCGTCACGGCGCGCCCCATGACAGGAACGAACAAAAGTCATAGCATCCGAACAAATATTCACGCGCCGCGGCGGAGAAGGAGCTTGGGCGAGGAATTCCGCATCCTGCAGGTGTCCGACACGCATCTCAGCCGACGCCATCCGCAGTTCCTCGACAATTGGCGGCGCTTCGCCGCGGCCGTGGCGGCGGAGCGCCCCCGTCTGGTCGTCAACACCGGCGACGCCAGCCTCGCCGGCTGCCGGCATCCCGACGACCTCGACGCGGCGGCCGCCCTCCATGACGCGCTCCCCGTGCCCTGGCGCATCGTTCCCGGGAACCACGACGTTGGCGATCATCCGCGCCTGTGCGATGCCGCGGGCCGGCGCCTGCCGATCACCGGCGATCGCCTTGCCGCCTATCGCGCGCGCGTCGGCGCCGATCGCTGGTACGCGGATATCGGCGCCTGGCGGCTGATCGGCATCAACGGCCTGCTGCTCGGCAGTGCGCTGCCGGACGAAGCAGCGCAATGGGCCTGGCTCGATGCCGCGCTCGCGGATGCGGGCACACGCCGGTTGGCGCTGTTCCTGCACAAGCCGCCCTATGTCGACGACCCGGCCGACGCCGGGCTCACCTACTGGTCGGTCGACCCCGCGGCGCGCGCGCGACTGATGCGGGTGCTCGACGATCCGCGGACGCGGCTGGCCGCCTGCGGCCATCTGCACGAACATTTCCGGCGCCGGCACAGGCAGGCGGAGATCCTGGTCAGCCCCTCGCTCGCCTTCGTCGCCTCGCCGGCGCTGCAGCCCGAGATCGCCGGCGGCCGACGCGAGATCGGCTATGTCGAGCACGTTTTCCACGCGGATCGTGTCGTCTCCCAGGTGGTGATCGGCGACGGGCTGACGCGGACGCTGCTCGACGACGTCGTCGACGAGGTCTACCCGGAGCGCCGACGCCTCTCCCCGCCGGCCTGACCCGGCCTCAGGCCGCCGGGATCACCCAGCCATCGGCGACGCCCAGCGTCAAGCGCGCGCCAGGCGCCAGCGCGGTCGGCTCGCGCGCGGCCAGGCGCAGCGCCGTCTCGGGAGCGGAATCGGGCGCCGCCTCGATCGCGAAGGCGCCGCCGCGATAGCTCATGCGCCGGATCGTCGCGTTGCCGCCGCCAGCGGGGGCTTCGGCGAAGACGATGTCGTCGGGCCGCAGGCAGATCTCGGCGCCGGCGCGCGCCGCGTGACCGGGCGCCGCGCGCAACACGCATTCGAGGCCGAAGACGCGGGCGCGCACCCGACCGCCATCGACGGCGGAGAGCACGTCGCCGGAGACGACGCTGGCCTGGCCGATGAACTCCGCGACCATGCGCGTCGCCGGCTCGCGATAGAGCCGCGTCGGCGGCGCCAGCTGGATCAGCCGTCCCTGCGACATCACCGCGATGCGGTCGGCGAGCGCCATCGCTTCGGCCTGGTCGTGCGTGATGTAGAGCATCGTGGTGCCGGTGCGGCGATGATAGTCCTCGAATTCGCGCTGCATGGCGCCGCGCAGATGGGTGTCGAGATTGGCCAGCGGCTCGTCGAGCAGCACCAGCGACGGCTCCATCACCAGGCAGCGCGCCAGGGCGACGCGCTGGCGCTGGCCGCCGCTGAGATCGGCCGGCCGGCGGCCGCCGAAGCCCGACAGTCCGACCGTCTCGAGCGCCTGGGCGGTGCGGCGCGCGATCTCCTCGCGATCCTGCCCGGCGACGCGCAGCGGATAGGCGACGTTGCCCGCGACGTCCATATGGGGCCACAGCGCGTAGGTCTGGAACACCACGCCCACGCGCCGGTCCTCCGGCGGCACATGGCCGTCGGCGGCCGACATCGTCTGCGTCCCGATCCTGATCGTCCCGCGCGTCACCCGCTCGAAACCGGCGACGAGCCGCAGCAGCGTGGTCTTGCCGCAGCCCGAAGGACCGAGCACCGCGAGGAACTCGCCGTCCTGCATCTCCAGCGACACGCCGTCCACGGCGGGCACGCCGCCGAATTCCTTGGTCACCGTCTCGAGCGTCAATCCCGCCATGGCACCACTCCCTGGGGCATGCGCCGACCGATCGCCGCGCCGAGCGCCATGATGGCGATCGTCGCGACGACGCTGAGCGCCGACAGCGCCGCCGCATAGGTCGACTCGCCGCCCTGTTCGAGGCTGAAGACCGCGACGCCGAGGGTCTCCGCGCCCGAGGACCAGAGCAGCGCCGACACGGTCAGTTCGTTGAACGCGGTCAGGAACACGATCAGCGCGCCGGCCGCCGCCGCCGGCGCCACCATCGGCAGCGAGACCGTGCGCTGGCGAAAGGCGAAGCGCGCCCCGGCCATCTGCGCCGCCTCCTCGTAGGAACGGTCGAGCTGCTGGAACGCCGCCACGACGGGCCGCAGCACCAGGATCAGGAACCGCATGAGATAGGCGACCAGGATGATCCAGACCGTGTTGTAGAGGCTGAAACCGAGCAGCGGCAGCGGCTTGAGGAACAGCAGGATGCAGGCGATCGCCAGCACGACCCCCGGCAGCGCGTAGGGCAGTTCGGCGGTGAAGGCGAGCCCGCCGAGCAGCCGGCCGCCGCGCCGGGCGATGAAATGGCCAAGCGGCAGCGACAGCGCGATCAGCAGCAGCGCGGCCCCGGCGGAGAGCAGGAAGCTGTTGACGAAGGCGCGGCGCGTCGGTCCGTGATCGAAGATCACGAAGCGGTAGTTCTCGAGCGTCGCGTTGGCTGCCGTCAGCTTGACCCCGTAGGCGGGGACCAGCGACGTCAGGGTCAGCGCCAGCATCGGCAGGACGAAGGTGAAGAGCACCAGCGCCCAGGCCAGGATCTCGGCCGGCAGCCGCCAGCGGCCGAGCTCGAAGCGCGGCGCCTCGGCCGAGGTGCCGGAGATGCGGTAGTCGCCGCGCCGCAGGAGCCAGGCCTGGGCCCAGATCCCGACGAAGACGACCACGCCGATCAGCACCGACAGGGTCGCGACGTCGGCGAGCACCCGCGGGCCGAGACCGGCGAGGCGCTGATAGATCAGCGTGGTGAGCACGGTGTAGCCGCCCGGAATGCCGAGCAGCGCGGGAATGCCGAAATTGCCGACGCAGGAGACCAGCGTCAGCATGACGCCCGCGATCAGCGCCGGGATCATGATCGGCACCACGATGGTCGCGACCACCCGCAGCGGCGACGCGCCGGTGGCCAGCGCCGCCTCGACGAAGTCCCGCGGCAGGCGGCGCAGCCCCGCGCGCAGCGTCAGGAAGACCAGCGGCGCATAATGGATGCCCAGCAGCAGGATGATGCCGTCGCGCGAATAGAGCGGATTGCGCGACCCGATCGGCGGCGCCATGTCGAGCATCTTGAGCAGCGGGCTCGACGGTCCGAAGACCTGCAGCCAGGCGATCGCCGTCACCTGCGGCGGGATCATCAGCGGCAGCACGAAGCCGAAGACCAGCGCGGGACGCGCGCGGATGTCGGTCAGCGCGGCGAGCAGCGCCATGATCGTGCCGACCACCGCGGCCAGCAGCGTGCCGCCGATGGTGACCTCCAGCGTGCGGCGCGTCGCGTTCCAGGTCGCGGCCTGCTTGAGGACCGCGACCGCCGGCCCCCCGCCGGCGGTCGGGAAGGCGGATTCGATCAGCAGGCGCAGGACCGGCGCCACGGCGAGCAGCAGCGTGATCGCGACCAGGATCGCGAGCAGCGCGCTCTCGCCGCTGCGCCAGTCCGGGCGCGGCGTCCCGGCAGCCGAAGGCGTCAAGGCCATCCCGGAACGCCGCGCCCTGGTCTCACTGGCCGAAGCGATCGGCGAAGCGCTGCTTGTCGGCCTCGATCGTCGACAGCAGCGCCGCCATGTCCATCGGCATGAAGCGCAGCGAGTCGACGCTGGGATAGCCGGCCGGCGGCGCGACCTTGCGATGCGCCGGCAGATAGCCCTGGCCGACCGCCAGCTGCTGGCCTTCCTCGGACAGGAGGAAGTCGACGAAGGCCCTGGCCGCGCGCTGGTTGCGCGCGGTGCGCAGGATCGCCACCGGCTCGGTGACGGCGGTGAGCCCCTCGCTCGGCATCACGAACTCGACCGGCGAGCCCTTGGCCTTGGCGTTCAGCGCCATGAAGTCGACCAGGATGCCGTAGCCCTTCTCGCCGCTGGCGACCGAACGCAGGACCGCGCCGTTGCCGCGCACGGCGACGATGTTGTTGGCCTTGAGCGCGTCCATGAACGACCAGCCGAGGTCCTGCCGCGCGGCGAAGGTGCTGACCGTGATCGCGGCGGCGCCGGAATAGAGCGGGCTCGGCATCACCAGCTGGCCGCGGAAGCGCGGATCGGCCAGATCCTTCCACGAGGTCGGACGCTCCTTCGCCCCGGTGTTGTAGACGATGCCGGAGGTGATCAGCTTGGTGCCGAAATAGGTGCGGTCCTTGTCGTATGCCTCGGCCGGGAAGTTCGAAACGTCGGCCTCCGGATAGGCGAGCAGGCGATTTTCCTTCTTGAGCAGTTCGAGGCTGACGCTGTCGGCGACCAGCAGCAGATCGGGCCTGGGGTCGCCAGCGGCGATCTCGGCCATCAGCTTGTTCATGATCTCGGTCGTGCCGGAGCGGAAGATCTCGACCCGGATGCCCGGATTGCGCTTGTTGAAGCCTGCGACCGTCTCGGCGGCGTCCTTGTCGGGCTGCGAGGTGTACAGCACGAGGTTCTGCGCGTCGGCGGAGCCGAACGCGAAACACAGCGCCGCCGTGGCGGCGAGAAGCGCGGTCCTGAATGCCTTCGATCGCATGTCCTGTTTCTCCCTTGCTTGCCGCCGCGGGGGTCACGGTCGGGCTGGTTATGTGCGAAGACCAGGTTACAGCCGTATGACGTCGACGCTACCGGTCCGATAGGCCGGGATATGATAGTCTCGCTCGCGCATGTTCAAGCCGCATCCGACGTGGCGAGGCGAGGTGGCGTGACCGAGGAAGACGACGAGCAGCTGCGCACGCGGATCGCGTGGCTCTACCATGTCGAGGGCCTGACCCAGGCCCAGATCGCCCGCCGCCTCGGCCAGAACCGGGTCAAGGTGCTGCGCATGCTGGCGGCGGCCCGCGACGACGGGCTGGTGCAGGTGCGGATCAACGCACGGCTGGCCGACTGCGTCGCCGCCGAGCGGGCGCTCGAACGCGGGTTGGGGCTGGAAGAAGCCGTCGTCGTCCCGACGCCCACCGCGCCCGGCGCGGTCTCCGAAGTGGTCGGGCTCGCGCTCGGAGCCTGGCTCGGCGATCGCCTGAAGAGCGGCCAGACGATCGGCGTCGGCTGGGGTCGTACGCTGCAGGCGTCCCTGCGCGCGATCGCGCGGCGCGGCTGGCGCGACCAGACCGTCGTGTCGCTGCTGGGCGGGCTGACGCGCGCCCATTCCGCCAGCCCGTTCGAGTTCGCCTGGCGCTTCTCGAACCTGCTCGGCGCCGATTGCTACTACGTGGCCGCCCCGGTCTACACCAGCGATCCCGCGACGCGCGATTCGCTGATGGCGCAGCGCGGCCTGCACGACCTTTTCGCGCGTGCCCGGCGCGCCGATCTCGCCGTCGTCAGCGTCGGCGCTATGGACGCCCATGCGACCATCCCGGATCTGGGCCTGATCGGGCGTAACGACCTGACGTCCCTGCGCAAGGCCGGTGCCGTGGGCGATCTGCTCGGCCATTATCTCGACGCGGATGGCGAGCTGGTCGCGCACCCGCTCAACCGCTGCGTGATGGCGCTTGCGCCCGGCGACCTCGCGCGTCTGCCGCATGTCGTCGTCGCTTCGGGCGGCGCCGAGAAGGCGGCGATCATCCGCGCGGCGCTCAAGGTCTCCCGCGCACGCACGCTGATCACCGATCTGCGCACCGCCCAGCGTCTCGAGGCCGGAGGCTGAGATCCGGGGGCGCATTCACAAGCTCGTTTCCGGCGCCGCCGCCAGCGCCCGCAATTCGGCGAGGAACAGCGCCGCCGCGGCCGGATCGAGCGTCGCGCGATCGGCCGAGAACATGGCGCGGGCGACGCGGGAGCCGCGATCCATGCATCCCACCGAAAGCAGCGGCACCGCGTGACCGGGGTCGAACTCGGAGAATTCGTCGAGGCCCAGGGCGCCCGCATTCGCGAGCGCCAGCCGCGGCGGCGGCCCGCCGACCGGCTCGCCGGCCGCGAGGTCGCCCAGGGCCCGCGCGATGTCCGGCACGCGCATCGCCTGGAGCCCGCGCAGCACCGGCATCGCCATGGCGCCGTCGCGCGCGAGCACCAGCGCGACGTCGATCGCTTCGCCGGCCGCCTGCACGCGGCCAATACTGGGGTGCCGCGCGAGCGCGACGCGCAGCACCCGCAGGATCATCGCCGTCAGCCCGGGCGGCCGTCCGCCGGGCAGCGACGGCGCGATCCGGGCGCGCAGCGCGTCGAGCGCCGCGAGGTCGAGCATCGCGCCCAGCCTGAAGGGACGCGTCGCGAGCGCGGCGAGCGGCACCGTCGGGGCGACCGCCGCGGGCGCGGCGGGTGCAGCGCTTGCCAGGAATGCCTCGACATCGCCGCGGCCGATACGGCCCAGAGGTCCGCTGCCGGCGATCGCCGCAAGCTCGATGCCATGGGTGCGCGCCATGCGCCGCGCCAGCGGCGTGGCGCGCGGTCGCCCGGATGCGGCGGATGCGGCGGATGCGGATGCGGCCGGCGGCGACGCCACACGAGCAGCTTGGGCCGGCGCGGCCGGAACGGGGACGAAAGCACCAGAGACAGCCGCCGCCGTCGG